>JALSUP010000072.1 GCA_027071315.1 Sulfurovum sp. | reverse complement strand
TAACATATATGCTGGGATTTAGATGATTTTATTCTGCTCTTGTGGGCTTTAACAGATCTTTTTTCAATCTTTCAAAACCCTCTTCTACATCATCTTCATCTACATTTGAGTAAAGATCACGATAGTAAGAGTATTGTACCTTCAAACCTTCACGAAGCTCCAACTTAATAAAACTTTTTGGGAATTTCCCCATGTTTTTACTCATCATATTGTTCGTACTGTTACAGACAATATCTTTTTTAGACCTTAGCGTTAAAGTCAAAGCACAACTGTCATCAAAAGCATATAGCTTCTCTAAACTACTTAGCAGCTCATTATCTTCAACCAGCCTATTGAGTTTCATGCAACTTACGGGGCGTTCCAGATCAGCACTTATCGTAACGCCTGGTTGTGCCTTCTCTTCACAGGAAACAAAGAAGATCAAAGCAAAAAAGGTTAAGGTAAAAAAAGTTAAATATTTTTTCATTTTAGGATTATACTATAGAAATACAGGAATCAGGTGACAATAACAATTTTAGGTCTATGCTGCTTGACTGTCACTCTCAAAACTCAGCCTTCCACTGCATTCGCCTTCATGACTATCCTCCTTTATCAATATATCAACGGTACAAAAACAAATCCGTAAAACTCTTCTTTTTCCACTTCAGATTCTGATATCTTTGTAAATTTAAAAATGGATCTACCTACGGGAATAACCAGTATACCTCCAGTATTTAACTGTGAAAAGAGTTCTTCGGGTATCTGCTCTGCACTTGCCGAAACAAGAATACGATCAAACTTTTCACCGGGTAATCCCAGCTTTTCTCCTGCTTTTTGAATGTAGCAGTGATTGTGAAAATCCAAGAGTGATAGATTTTTCCTACCCTGTTCAACCAATACATCAACCCTTTCCAGTCCTATGACAGATCCTTCTTCTCCCGCCATATGGCAAAGTAAAGCTGTCGTCCATCCTGATCCTGAACCAATATCGAGTACTGTGTTTCCTTCCTGAACTTCAAGATGTTCCAGCATGAAAGCAACTGTAGAAGGTTGAGAGATTGTTTGCCCATTTCCTATGGACAGAGGAGCATCCACATAGGTATGCGCTGCAAATGCTTCAGGTACAAAATATTTTCTGTCTACCTTGCTAAATGCATCAATGATCTCAGGACTCTTCAATATATCTGACAACATCATTCCACCGATAAGTGTCTGCATACTCATCATCATGCCCCTCCTTTAGTTACTAAGATAGAAGAAAAGGTCATTTCCACACACCTTCTATCTTTCTGTTACAGTTTGGGCAGTGTCCCTCTTTTCCCTCTTCTAAAAGCAATTTTCTTTCGCCACCGCAATACAGCATCAAAAATTTGGGTATTTGTTGGTGGGGTAATAGTTTCCCTTATATAAAAGAAATAGTTATTTCTTTTTACTCTTTTTTTCAGACTTCTCTTTTTTCTTATAGTCTTTGATATGCTTTTTGATCTCTTGTTTTAACTCTTTTTTAAGTCTGCTGTCCATCTCTTTTTTAATGTACTTTTTAATTTTTTTCTTTTTCATCATTTTTCTATCCTTTTATTATTTTAGGTATGCTTTTAGGGTACCTCTAATAACCCTATTGTTATGAACATATAGGGTTGTTAGAGGTGCCCTTCAATGCCATTAAGCTAAGATAGTAATATGGCTTGGGGATGCGACTTCAGTCGCATATCAGCGACTGAAGTCGCTGCTCCAAAGTCCTTAACTTAATGGTATTGGAGGTGCCCTTTAACTATACCTTATACTATGATAAGGTAAAAAGGCTTTGAATTTTATAAAAACCAGCTATGGAAGTAAAAAGATATTTAGCCAAGCATCAGAAAAGGAAAGAAGATGATATGAAGCTGAAGATCATAGCTCATCGTGGTTTCAGTATATTAATCTTCCCTATGTCTTCTTCCATTAAATTTCACGACCAACGACAGTCTTATTTTTTCATTTGTATCTAAAACCAAAAATTCAAAACCGTCGATGACTTCCATGGTTTTGACTAAAGCTTTTACCTGTGTTATTTCTTGTTTTTTTTCTTGTTCTTCAGTTTGATAATATTCAACTGTAGAAGGAATTTTTCTTTCCATTGCTACGGTTAATTGATCAAAAAATTGAGAGGAAATAGGGTTGTACATATGTGCCTTTCGCAAAGGGGGTAAATGACATACAAAAGTATACTCAAAAATGGGGCTGATGACAATGAATATGGCTTCTTCTTGATTTAAAATAGTGTAGAATCCTATGAAATAATGAGATGGAGACTTATGTATATAGAGATGAAACAAAAAGACATTAGAGTCTTAAAAGAGAAGCTTTGGCTAATGAATGACAAAAAATGTCCTGTCTTAGGCAAAGCTATACCCCTCGATAAAATGGTACTTGACCATGCACACAAAAGAAATGCTGAAGCGTACTCACCTACGAAAGGTGTTGTGAGAGAAGCACTGGACAAGAGAGCAAACGCCATTTTAGGTAAGGTGGAAAATGCACTCAAGAGAACAGGGTTGGGGTATGAAGATGACTTTAATCTTCCTACCTTTTTAAGAAATGCTGCTGATTATTTTGAAAGAGGTGCATATGTGGATGAAGAGGGCAACATGTATGTGCATCCTAGTGAAGTACCTAAAGAGCCCAAGGTCAGTAAAAGTAACTACAATAAGCTAAAAAAGTTGTATGACAATGAGCTGTTTATTCCTACAAGAAAAGGACAAGAAAAAAAGCCTATGCCAAAGTACCCTGCAAGTAAGAAGCTAACAAAAGATCTTAAAACATTGTTTGAGAAATATGATATTTCTCCGTATAATTAAATTATTACCGCACCAACTAAACATCTTAACTTTGCCTTGATTATGAACGAAATTACTGCATCAAAAATTAAGATGTTTAATTGGTGCGGTAATATCCATGACTTTAGGGCACCTCTAAAAATACCCTCCCAATTCCAAAATCAGAACCTAAAGTCATTATTCCTCAAATGATGCCTTCATTCATTTGAGAGAAATTCTATAAAATCAATAGAAAAAATTCTTC
>JALSUP010000071.1 GCA_027071315.1 Sulfurovum sp. | reverse complement strand
AAAAAAATCAGTTACTGTTGAAGAGCTCTGCATTTAAAAGTTCAAGACGCTCCGGTGTACCGATGTCGAGCCATTTGCCTTCAAAGAGTTCACCGGTGACTTTCCCCTCTTTCATGGCCGCTCTCAGCAAAGGGATCGTAGAACTTTTTCCATAAGGTATGCCTTCGAAGAGTTTAGGCGAATAGTACCCTATACCCGAAAAGGTATATTGTCTGTTGTCTACAATTTTATTGCCGTCGAGTGCAAAATCACCTTCGGGGTTATGGTCCGGATTGGGTATCAGGACCAAATGTGCCAAAATACCTTCCGCCAGTTTTCTGTGCTCCTGAAATTCATAGTCAGTAAAAATGTCACCATTCACGACTAAAAAGGTTTCATCGCCAAGCAGTGGCAAGGCTTTGATGATACCTCCGGCACTCTCAAGACAGCCCTCCTCCTGCTCATCGGAGTAGTGAATGGTCACACCCCATTCAGAACCATCACCAAGTGCCTCAATCATTTTATACCCTAAATGCGCCACATTAATGACGATCTCTTTAAACCCGTCATGTGCCAAACGTTCAATATGCCAGACGATCAGAGGCAGACCTCCCACTTCCAATAAAGGTTTCGGCGTGGTATCGGTCAAGGGTTTCATACGGGTTCCAAGCCCCGCTGCAAGTATCATTGCTTTCATAGTTTACTCTCTAATTTCAATTTAATAAGGGGAAGATACTCACGTATGACTTCTTCAACAATATAAAGATCCACACCTTCATAGTCATGCACAATAAAATTACGTATATCGTATGCACCTTTTTGGGTCTCTGTCATTTCCAATAATGCTATGGTTTCACTCTCTAATTTATTGAGTGTCTCCCCCATTTGTGTCAAGCCCATCAATATAGCCATTTTACCTTCTATATCTTCCAAGGCATTGACAATACCATCATGTCGCTGCACAATAAATTCAATATTCTCTATCATCTCTATGATAAAAGCAATTCTCGATTGCTGTGTACGCTTAGACATGCAAAACTTTATCCAGCATATATTTTTTTGCTGTTTTAGACAAATTATTGGAAGCGATCAAATCTACATCTTTAGACAATTTTAACTTTAGATATTCTTTAATTTCTGCCAGTTTACTAAAAGCACCAAAACCTTTATTGAGCTCCATAAACTTTTTTTCTACATGGTATAAAATATCTATATCACTCTCGTCCGTGTAATCTCCATGTGCATAAGAACCGACTACACCATCTATAATGAATCCGTTACGTTCCAAGTCTGGTTTGAGTGTTTTTAATTGTGAAATAACATCCATTATCGTACCTTCAAATTATTTTACTTTATTATACACAGTTTTTAATAATTGTATTAAATCATGCAGTTCATCATATTTATTGCCTATCTCCACAATATATTTCATGGTCAAAGGAATATGCTCAAGGTACCCCTCTTTGCCGTCACGAAGATTGAGTCTGGCGAAGATACCCAGTATTTTAATGTGCCGCTGCAAGCCCATGAAATCGAACCAGCGCATAAAGGTTTCATCGTCAACATCCAGACCTTTCTGGTCTCTGAATGAAAGAGCCAATCTCTCTACATCTCTTGGGTGGAACTCAATGTAGACATCACGCAGCAAAGAGACAAGGTCGTAAGTGACCGGGCCGATTCTGGCATCCTGGTAATCGATGACGACTAACTCTTCACTACATCCGAACATGATGTTCTTCGAATGAAAGTCCCGATGTACAAAGACGTCATGGGGTTGTGCCAGTACCTCTTTAACAATGTTTTCAAGTGTAGCGTCTATCATCTGAACAGTCTCATCATCCAGCGTGAGACCAAGATGTTTTTCAAGGTACCACTCCTGCATAAGGTCCATTTCAAAGTGCAGAAAAGGAGCATTGTAAAGCGGCAGTCCTTCTGTTTCTACATTTTGCATCTTGACAATGATGTCGATGGCTTTATGGTAAAAGAGTTCAAAATCTTCATTGACAATGTCTATGAGATGGGTGTCCCCCAGGTCTTCAAGAAATACAAAGCCCTCTTTTTTATTGTAAGTGAAGATCTTGGCAACTCTCACTCCGGCTTCATGGAGACGGTGTTCAAGTTCTATGAAGGGTTCCAGACTCTCTTTTTGTGCCGATGCATCCATGACAATGCCCGAATGCATTGTACTTTTTAATCTGTAGTATTTCCTAAAACTTGCATCTGCCGTGAGGGCTTCCAATTCACCTTCACAGTCTATACTTTCCAGCCACGCTTCCAATTTACTCATATATTCCACCTAATATTGTGTTTTCACTTGCCCCTGTGACCTCTTTTAAATTCACTTTTTCTCTGTGTATTCGTTTATATGCCAGCCAGGCAAAGGTCATAGCTTCTATTTCATCTGCATTCCCGGCAATGGCAACTTCTATACTTGGCAGAAGTACTTTAATGCGTTCTACCAGAAAAGCATTCTTTGCACCACCACCGCAAAGCAGTACAATATCTCTGTTGAATTTCAACACTTCATTGGAGATGCTCAGCGCAGTCAATTCCAAAAGCGTACGTTGGACATCCGTAGGTCGGGGTGCCCCCACCCCGACTTTTAATATCATTTTCTCCAACCACTCCCTGTTGAACTTTTCACGGCCTGTACTTTTTGGGTACGGCTGTGCAAAATAATCATCTGCCATCATAGTATCCAAAAGTGTATAGTCTACTTTACCCTCTTTTGCCCATGCACCATCTTTGTCATAGGAGAGATCTTTATGCTCTGCTATCCAAAGGTCCATCAGTACATTGCCACAGCCTGTATCATAGCCTATGAGTCTGTCATCCAACACCGTAATATTTCCCATACCGCCGATATTGACGATCGCGACAGAGGCATTAATATTATCAAATATAAATTCATGAAAAGCGGGAGCAAAAGGTGCACCCTGGCCGCCCAGAGCCACATCTTTACGTCTAAAGTCAGCGACTACGGGTATGCCTGTTTTGGCACACAGAATGTTGGGGTCACCCAACTGCATCGTAAAAGGGTACCTGCCCTGCGGCTGATGCCAGAGTGTCTGTCCGTGCAACCCTATGGCTCTGACTTTCGAACTGTCTATGTTGTCACGTATGAGCAATGCACCTACTGCCTGCGTGAACAACAGAGCCAAACGATGGTCTATCTCTCCTACTTCTGTCAAAGTCGTTTTACCAGCTATCATGGACAAGATGTCATTTTTAAGTTCTTGTGACATAGGGTATTCGAGTGAGTGGATAAGTGTACAATTCTCGCTGTCTATTTCACAAAGCACCACATCTACACCATCGAGTGATGTGCCTGACATGATGCCGATATATTTTTCTTTATGCATAGACATCTTTACGTCTACCTATTTTCAATACCAATAAAATAACTTTTTCATCTTTAATCTCAAAAATAGCCCGAATGCGTCTAGCTATTATAAATCTATAGTGTTTATAATCTGTACCTTTAAGTTCAGTCACTTTTTTTCCACTTTTTAAAGCATCAAAATTGTCAGACAAGTAACGAAGTTTTTTACTGATCATTTGTTGTTCTGCATGATTGAATTTTTGTAAGCCTTCTATGGCAGTATCTGTTAATTTTAATTGATACACTATTCTAATCCGAGTTCTTTAAAGACATCATCGGCATCATGTATTTTCTCTTTACCTAAAGAAACGTTTTCAGATATTTTTTGTGCTGTCATACTATCGGTATGGTCAAAATAAAAATCTAAAGCACGTTCTATAAGCTCTTTTTGTGTGATGTCAAGTGTTTTAGAAAGGGTTTCCAACTCCTCTGCCACAACAGGATCAAAGGAGATAAGTTTTTTTATTACTGACATTGTATATCCTTTTATATATTTATTTAGATATTATATCAGATATTTATATTTTTGTAAACAGCTATTTATATCCAACTGTAATTATTTTGTTTCTTTTTCTTTATTCTCTTTCCCCATCATCATAACCCCAAACGCAACCACAGTCCCAGCAAGTATCTGCCAGGCAAATCCTAGTTTAAACTCAAGCACTGCACCCAAAATATAAGGCTGAAGCAGAAGCACTGTCATAAAACCTCCAAGGAGTGACAGGGGTACAGTCGTAGCATTCCCGCGTTTTGTAAAAATTGCCGCGCCGAAGACACCCAGAAGTCCAGTGTAGGCAAAAGCCATGACACCCAGAGCAAAAGAGAGCAGCGGCAGTTCTGTGTAACGCTGCCAGTAGTAAGAGAGCATGGCCATACCCGAGAGTGCCACGGCAAAAAAGAGTACCATGTTACGCCCTGCTTTGACAAAGTGCATCTCCTCGACTTCACCCTGCTTCAGTTTCCAGGGCTTGTAAAGGTCTTCAATGGCCACAGAAGACATGGCACCCAACACAGAGTTAGACGAAGAGAGTGCAGCAGCCACAGCACCGACCGTGACCAAACCACGCATCCCCTCCGGCATTTCATGCAAAATGTAGTACATGAAGATGGTGATCTTCTCTCCTTCAAATTTTTGCACTACTTCTGCCGAGACAGATGCAAGCTCTGTGTGCTGATAAAAGAGGTAAAGCAGAAGTCCGATAAACAAAAAGAGTGTCGCTACGGGTATGGTGATGTAAATGGAGAGCATTAAAGACTTTTGTGCCTCTTTCTCATTTTTACAGGTGAGTGCACGCTGGGTCATATCCTGGTCCAGTCCGTAAGCGGCAATGTTGAGAAGAAGCCAACCGCCAAGTAAAGCCCAGACCGAGAATCCCCCGGAGAGTGACCAGTCTAAAAGTCTTAATTTATGATCAGCTTCGAGTGTGCTATAGATCGTATACATATCACTGTTGAGACTCATATACAGATAGACAAGTACCGCGATCCCCGCACCAATGTAGGTGACGGCCTGAATGATGTCTGAAAATATAACAGATTTCACTCCGCCAAAATAGGCATAAGCCAAAGCACCGAGCATCAAGATGGCAATAGAAACGGCCACATGCGGTGCGGAGATGTCTAAGAAGAGTATCATCGAAATAGCCAGAGCACCAATGTAGAGTCTTGCCCCTGAAGCGAAAAGACGGCCGATGAGGAACATGATACCTGCCTGTTTTTTTGCAGACTCGCCGTAGCGTATCTCTAAAAGTTCATAGACAGTTACCGCATTGATGGTATAAAAACGGGGAATGAGTACTTTAGCCACAAATATCACTGCTAAAAAAGCAGAGAAATAGAAACCGAGAAAGGTCAGATCTTTTCCATAAGAGTACTCGGGACCACCCAGAAAAGTGGCAGCTGACTGTGAAGTTGCCAGAACAGACATGGCAACGGCAAACATGGGAACAGAGTTGCCTCCCACAAAGTAGTCTCGTGTAGAAGCGATCTTATTTTGGCTGAGTATGACTGAAGTCAGAATGAGCACTAAAAAGTATGCTGCAAATATACTCCAGTCAAGGGTTGAGAACGCAGAATTCATTATCTGCCTTTGGGTGGTGTTTTCAGGTGCAGGTCTCTCGTTGCCGCACGCATTTCAGACATGAACTTTTTACCCGGATCGGACTTGACTGTTCTGTACCCTTTGTCTTTTTCAAGCCAGAGTGACGTTCTTTCCATCTGTCTGTATTCGTGATGGCCAATGAGGTAGGTAATACTCGGATACTTAGCCTTGAGGTAACGGATAAGTTTGATGTTCGCCTGGCGTTGAGCCTTTGTCAAGTCATCTTTTCTATTGCCTTTGCCACCTACATTTTCCACACCGATGCTTGAATAGTTCAAACCAATGACATGACGTGCCATCCAGTTCTCCGGCATCAGACGGTAGATCGTACCGTTACGTGCCACAAGAAATTGGGCAGAGACATTCAAAGCAGATGCCTTGGCAATGTCTTTTCTGTCGGTCAGCAGTCTCTGTGGTTTCAGTCGATTGAAAGATTTGTCAAAGCTCATCTCCGCCGTCCAGTGCAAAACAATGATCTTTGGCGTAATTTGAATATTCTTCACGTTTAAGCCGTAATGCTGTTTGATGTACGATTTCGTCATAGCAATACGCTCTTTACCAAAGTCTATAGGTTTATCGACGATTTTAATGCTTTGCGTGTTATTGGCAAGAAGTGCAGTAAAAAGGGAGAGGGAGATAAGAAGTGTTTTTCGCATAAAATAAGTCCTGATTTCTAATTAGACTTATTTTACCTAATCTTGGCTATGGTTTTCTTTTTGCGTCACCAAGATGATGACAATGATCATAGGGGGAAGCGATAACGCTAAAAGATAAGACGGTATATGAAGTAAACCCTGACGGTTCAAATACATAAACCCAAGTATGAGCAATCCGTAGGCGGCCAGTCTGTAAATGGAGAGTGCGGCTTTGGTATCTTTGAGTGTCTGACCCAGAGAGCGTTTGTTCTCTTTGAGTTTCTTCTTCTCTTCTTTGACCACTGTGGCAAGATC
The DNA here is from genome assembly GCA_027071315.1 of Sulfurovum sp. Lineage (GTDB taxonomy): Bacteria > Campylobacterota > Campylobacteria > Campylobacterales > Sulfurovaceae > Sulfurovum. The sequence goes on along the minus strand of JALSUP010000071.1, from coordinate 4,042 downwards.
TTCTTCCGGCTCTTCCGCTACAACCTCTTCAGAGTAAAGGTCATAGGGGTCTTCCAGTTTGTCAATAACATCTTTGGAGTCATCCATCGTGACGATGCCGTGCTCCACGCGTGTATTGACCATACGCCGGTAAGAGATGACCGAAGCGACCATGACAAGCGTCGACGTGATAAATCCGACCTGTGTATTGTATGCCCAGTTTGCGTTGCCAAAGAGAAGAGCGCCTATGAGCAGTAAAAGGTCTACCCCAAGCAGCACTTTTAAGATCTTGATGCTAATACTTTTCATCCTCGTCCTCGTCTTTGTCATACTCGGCATTGCGCATGAGGTCTCTTTTGTGGTTATAGCGCGGATCCGTTGCCAGTTCGTCGAGTGAACGTTTCTGTTTGTCGTAAGCCTTGTAGACATTGAGTACCGCGGCACCCACACCAATGAACACACCGATCCAGAGTGTCCAGGTCATCCCTGTGAGCTTTTTAAGTCCCAGGCCGATAGCCACACCGATAAGCACGGCGACCACCATGGAGATACCCAGACTCAGACCGTCCGCGGCATCGACTACTTTTTTAAGTTTTGGTTCTTCATTGTTGTTTTGCACAGGAGACTCCTTCATATTGGCAAAATTATAGCCAAAAGAGTTTAGGCTTATAACAAATAATGCTATGCTTCAATGATACAAACACCAAACTATGATGAAAAGGAAAAAGATGGATAAGATCTTGGATATCAATGTGGTCAATTCCGTTGCCCATCTCATACAACTCTCGGTTGCGCCGGTTTTTCTGCTGGCTGCCGTTGCGGGGCTTCTCAATGTCTTTGTAGGCAGGCTTGTGAGGATCATCGATAAGATAGACACCCTGGAACTGGAAGAAGAGACAAAGAGAGAGGTGGACAACACTTATGTTAGTTCCGTCAGGATCAAAGACAGAAAATCATTTTTGCTCAAAAGGCTTAAAACCACCAACTATGCCATTGCCCTGAGTACCTCTGCCGGCTTGATGGTCGCACTGGTGATCATCACCATGTTCCTCTCTGCTATCCTCAAATTTGAAAACGGTACCGTGATCAGTACATTTTTCATTCTGGCGATGCTCTTTCTGATCACTTCTCTGTTACTCTTTTTAAAAGAGATCTCCTATACCACCCATTTTGCTAAAAAGTAGACCCTCTTTTGGGTATACTGTCAGCATGGCAAAGAAAAAGAAAAAATACCTGATAAAACTCAACAATAAAATACGAAACTACTTTAGCGGTCAACCTTTTGACGAAGGCATTGACACGCTTGATGACGAGAAGCTCATAGAGCTCATTATGCTGCTCGAGCTCACTCTTCCCTCTCATGAACATGATGACATGGTACGTGCCCTGCGTCGTGTCTGGAGTGAAGAGGGTGCGGGGACACGCGAACTCATCGTCTCCTACCTGACACAGAGTTACAAAGCGGTACATACAGGCTCTAAAACAAAACGACCTCTGGACAAGGTAGAGAAGATCCTCCAGATACTTGAAGAGATAGCGCACAGTAAACATGAAGAGAACCTACTGCTGGAAGCCTTCATTGATGTGAAGAGTTCAAAGATCACCCCTGAGAAAGTCATGTCAAAACTACACTATCTGCGTATGAAAGAGAGACTTTCATCTCTTGAAAAGTCACTAAGGGTTGAATTTACCTCACTCAACGAAATGCAGTTCATGCACTCTTTTACCTTTGCGCTTACAGAATTTGATTTTACAAAACAACTTCTCTGTACGACGGAAGCATTGCCTATGGACGAGTTATGGGGTCTAAGTGAAGAGGAGATCTTAGCAAAACTGGAAAGTATCAAAGCAGCAAGTATTTTAGAAAAAGAGAATGAGATCAAAGCCTTCCTGGAGAACTTGAAAGAGAAAGAGCACCCCTATTTGACTCAAGAAGTCATTTCGCTCTCTTTACGAAAGATGCCACCAGATACAATACTCTATCACACCCCCATAAACATTGCAAGCGTTGAAAATATATTAAATAATATTAGTGACAAGTACCACGTTTTTGAGAGTACAGACCACATTATTGTGGAGAAAGAGAAGAGCCATGACCTCTTTGGTACGCAGCTCTATTACACTACTTCTGTCTCATACGAAAAACATTTTCTCTACAACCTTATCTGGCGTGCAGAAGAACCACCGGTCAAAGAGGACATCAACCGTGTCAACGATGACCTGATAGCACACTTCAGAGTCGCTGTCGATGACCTGATGTTCGAAATGAAAGAGATGAGTGAAAAACTTGACATTGAGGAGAGTACCATACATGAGTTCATTGTCCGTTATGTCGCTCCTCAGGTAGAGAGTTCCCATACGCTCAAGTTCAAAGAGAAGAGTAAAAGACGTATTCTTTTCCATTTTTCAGAGTACATCAAACCACTTTTAGAGAAACAGAAACGCGAAGAGCTTTTGGCAAAGACCATTCGTGACTTTAAAAATCTCTTTCCCCTGGCACGTGAACTCAAACGAAAGATCGTTTTCCATGTCGGTCCTACCAATTCAGGAAAAACCTACGAAGCACTTAAAGCTTTGGAAGAAGCCACAACAGGCTACTACCTGGCACCCCTGAGGCTTTTGGCTCTGGAAGGCTATGAGAATTTAAAAAAGAACGGTGTGGCTGTTTCACTCATTACGGGAGAAGAGGAGATCATCGATGAAGAGTCTACCCACATCTCCTCTACTATTGAAATGATGAACTCCTCCGTCGATGTCGATGTCTGTGTCATTGACGAAATTCAAATGATCGCTGACCGTGACAGAGGCTGGGCATGGGCCAATGCACTTATGGGTGCACCTGCAAAAAAGCTTATATTGACAGGCTCCAGCAATGCTTTGCCGGCAGTCAAAGAACTCTGTGCCTATCTGGGTGAAGAGCTGGAGATCGTTGAATTTGAACGAAAAAACGAACTTGCCATGATGACTTACCCGACTTCTATGAAGAAGATCGAAGCGCAAACGGCTGTGGTGGCTTTTTCAAGACGTGAAGTACTCTCACTCAAACAGCAGCTCTCGGAAAAGTATCGTGTCTCTGTGGTCTACGGAAACCTCTCTCCTGAAGTCAGACGGGAAGAAGCCAGACGTTTCCGTGAGGGAGAATCTGAAATTTTAGTCGCCACTGACGCTATTGCCATGGGTCTGAACCTGCCCATCAAAACCATTCTTTTTGCAAAAGACAATAAGTTTGACGGACTGCGCAGACGTGAACTTTTGCCTACTGAAGTCTTACAAATTTCAGGCCGTGCCGGACGTTACGGTTTTGAGGAGAAAGGCTATGTCGGTGCTCTTGATGAAAATGCCCTCAAAACCATAGACAAAGCCTTTCACTCTCCCCTGCCCGACATTGAACTGCCCGTTTCAGTCATGGCATCTTTAGAACATGTCATGCTCATAGGAGAGATACTCGAGACAGAGAATATTACCACTATTTTAGGCTTCTTTGCAGACAACATGGAGTTTGACGGCCCTTTCATGGCAGCCAACATCGACTCCATGCTGGAGATCGCCGCCATTGTGGATGAATATGTCCTCGATCTGAAAACACGTTTCTATCTCTCCTGTGCCCCGGCAAGCATCTCCTCGCCTTACATCGAGTCTGTCTTTCACCGTTACATCAGACAGATCGAAGCGGGAGGACAGGTGCTCTACATTCCACCGCGTGACCTGCCTGCCTTTGCACAGACCAATGACATGCTTCTCAATGCTGAAGACCGCGTGAGAGAGATCTCCCTCTACCTCTGGCTGAGTTTCAAGTTCCCTGACATTTTCCAGGATACGCAAAAAGCCATTGCAGCACGCGTACGACTCAACAATTTCATAGAAAACTCCTTGCGACAGGGGCACTTCACCAAAAAGTGCCGAAGGTGCGGAAAAGTCCTGGACTTCTCCTACCGCTTCTCCATCTGTGACAGCTGTCATTCACAGGGCAAAAGAGGTTCCGCTACGTCAAACAGCCGAGGCGGATATAGAAGTCGTAGAAGACGCTAATATGAAAATCTTATCTACTTGACATATTAAATGA
>JALSUP010000070.1 GCA_027071315.1 Sulfurovum sp. | reverse complement strand
TGCATTGGACGCTTCGGCCATGAACCGCTGGCTGGAAGCGTATGATGCTGCGGAGATAGAAACGGCATTCCCTGAAAATGAACGTGTCAAAGATCTCGTAGAGGAGAGCCGTTTTCTTGTCTGCAGCCAACTGCCGAGAACAGCCTCTTCACTCAAAGTGTTGGGTAAAAGTGCCGATCTGCATGATGCCGTGTTTGATGAAATAGAGAACCCCTCAGTCACGATCCCCTGGCTTACACTCTCTCCCAAACTCTGGTTGACGATGATCCGTCTTCTCTCTCTGGCGGGAGTGGGCAGGTACGGACGTAGTCTGCAACAAAGCAGAGTGCGTGCAGAGCGGGCGGCAGACAGGCTGATCGCACTGGCAGAAGAGCATGAACGTGTGTTGCTGCTCGGACATGGTGCCATGAACTGGCTGATCGTTAAGGTTTTAAAGCAGAGGGGTTGGGGTGAGGTGCAAAAACTGAGCTTGAAAAACTGGGGTTATGGGCACTTTTGTAAGGACTGCGCTGGGAAAAATTTCTGATATAGCTCTATTTAAGCTTGTTGGCTGTATTATTTTACCTATGAAAAAACTATTAATAATCCTAATACTTGTTTTCATAGGAATTCAATTCTATCCTATGAATGTGCCCGCTGATTTACTTGTAAAAGACGGAGATGCTCTAGAAGCTCCTGAAAATGTACAGGCGATACTTGAAAAATCTTGTTTTGATTGTCACTCAAGCCATACAACGTTCCCATGGTATAGCAGTATTGCGCCTGTTTCATGGTTCACGAAAGAGCATGTTAAAGATGGAAGAGAACACATGAACTTCTCCACATGGAATTCGTATGAAGATGAAAAAAAGCTCAAATATCTTGAAAAGATCCCTAAAGCGATCCAGAGTAAGATGCCAATGGCAAGTTACCTGATCATGCATAAAGATGCAAAACTCAGTGATGCTGACAAAGAAGCCATCAAAGCATGGACAACAGAAGCAGCATTTGACCTGGAGTAGTAACCCTACTACTTCTCATAACGGTTTTTGAACCGTACTCTATATGCACTAATACTGGTAAAATAGTTTTTTGCCGGTATATATCCTCATTTATATTCATTTCAAATTTTATTGTTACTCTAAGGAAAAAGATTGAAGCATCAAAAATCATATATGAAAGCAAGAATCATTGCATATACCATAGCATTCGGCGTACCTGTTTTATTGATGATGAATTGTACGGGGTGGGATGCTGGAAGAGGGGAAGTGTCATCATGTTTTTTGGATGGATACGTTTTTAGAGAAATAGCAAATTTGTTGTACACGGTTGTTTTTTTCTCTGCATTTGTACTTTTGCTACCTATACTCTTATATATGGGCCTTGTTATTGCTTTCGTAGAAATTGCTATCAAAGATTTTAAAAAAGAGAATAAAAAAGAGGAAAATATGGATGGAGAATAAAATGAAATTAGAAAATATTGTCCCATGGGAACGCAGCTTGAGAGAGTACAAAGAGATGTTCGATCTCTCCAAAGAGGAGATCTCAGGTAAAAAGACAGTTAGGGAGTAAGACTGCTTATGATCGCTTCTATCTGTCTTCGGTGGACGATTTGGTGTGCCATGCCGAGGATCGACCACTGTTTGGGGTTGAACTCTCCAAACCAGGGGTGTTGCGAAGTGTTGTCAATATGAATATCCTCTACATTCCGTGTCAGTTTTTCTCTGTAAGTACTTAGAAAGACTTCGAATTGATGTACGATATCATCATCTATCTGGATATAGGGTTTGACATCTTCAATTTTGACGTGTTTATCGAGCTTTGTGCCTTTTGAGAGTAAGGGAATACGTGTTTGCAGGGCATTGCCGACGATAAGAAGATGCTTGATAACCATAGCGACCGAATAGTAACGGGAGTTGTCTTCCAGTCCAAAGAGCTCAGGGACAAGTACCCGCTTAAAGAGTGATTCCCGGTCAAGTGTTGAAGCAAGTGCAATGATCTTCTTTCCTTCCCTGTCGTAAATGTCCCATGCCCTGTCCCATGAGATGGCACTGTTCAGGAGAGGAAACATTAGGTGTTTAGCTAAAAAGCGTTTGGCAGGTGAAATGCCGTCTCCGGCTCTCCCAAGGTCTGTAATGATGTTTTGTGAATCTTCTTCAAGCATACTGCTTCCTTTTTTTGTCAGTATAGAATATTTGGAAGATTTAGTGTATAAGAAATGATACTATTTATATCGGTTTTCTTCCCTGTAGTGTTTAGGTGTACTTTTACAATATTTTTTAAACTGAACGATGAACCATGAAGCGGTACTGTAGCCGCAGTCGCATGCTATCTGCGTAATGTTCTTGTCCGTGGTGGTAAGAAGGAATCTGGCTTTTTCAATACGCTTCTTGTCGAGCCAGGTCTTGGGTGTTTCTTGGAAATGTTTCTGAAACTGCCTGTGAAACTGTGAGGGCGACATCCGCATTAACTGCTGCATATCTCCTACAGTGTACAGGATGTCGATGTTCTCTTCAAGAATGTACCGCATACGTTCTTTGGATGTTTGCAGGATATGTTGGAAAAACGTATCCATTTGTGCAGTAAAAGAGTGGTAGAACTCCAAAAGAAGTAACTCGAACTTTAGCTTTAGAAGTGTGCCGTGATATACTTTTTTCTGATGTAGAGTAGAGACAATGGAGTCCAGAAACGGTGAAATATGATCATGGATCGTATAATTGATCACCTTGATATGGCTAGCCTTGCTATGAGGATGTATGCTGTATTTTTTCAGAAACTCTATGATGTAACGGTCATCGAAAAAAAAGGTAAGTGATCTGTAGTCACTGGAATTACGGTTGGTAAAGTAATTCCCCTGAGCAAAGAAGATGGCATGGTCTTTTCCAATTGTAAAGTCTTGGCCATCCATTTGAACTTCTTTGTACCCCGATTGTATAAGTGTCAATCCATGCATGGTGTTTCTTACCAGTACTTTGTCGGCGTGGGGATGCATCCTTTCAATATAAAGGTTATCATCAAGTTGAATGAGTGTCGGTTCTTTTTTCTCAATGAGATAATTGGGGATAGTGACTGTCATAAGGT
>JALSUP010000069.1 GCA_027071315.1 Sulfurovum sp. | reverse complement strand
GACGGGAAGATCACCCTTCTACCTCTGCCTACATTCAAACACATCAAAGACCTCTCTGTCGACACCGGAAACTGGATGAACGACATGTCCATTAAAGTAGAGTCTTGGATACACAGTAAAGAGGAAACAGACATTGCAGCCATAGAAAAGCCGATAGAACCGGATGTAGCGCAGGCGGTCTTTGAACTTGACCGCTGTATCGAGTGCGGTATCTGTCTGGCTTCCTGTTCCACGAAGATCATGCATGAAGACTTTGTCGGGGCGGTAGGTTTGAACCGTTCGGCACGTTTTGCCATGGACCCGCATGATGACAGAACAGATGATGAATTCTATGAACTCATTGGAGATGACAACGGCGTCTTTGGCTGTATGTCCCTGATGGGCTGTGAAGACCACTGCCCGAAAGAGTTGCCGTTACAGACCAAGATCGCCTATATGCGTCGTAAAATGGTCTCTTTAAAGTAAATACGCCATGGCTTTGGCATCTGACTATTTTCTGCTCTATCACGGTGTGCATTTTGAAGCACCGTCAGAGCAGCATACTTTGACATACAGCAGTACAAAAGAGGAAATTCAAAATTTTGCACTGCTTCTCATGATCTCCCGAAAAGCATTCGATAAATTTTCCGCACTGGTGTCTTTTGAAAACCTTTGTCACACCCTGAATGTTAAACCCCCAAAAGACCTCTCTGCTTTACATGCCTTACAGTATGAGATCATTCAGGCGTTAACTGCAAGGTATCACAAAGAAGACTTTGAACTGCTGGAAGATACTTTTAGCTATTTATTAAATGAAGAGCTACTGCAAAAAGAGAACTATAAAAAACTTTTATCACTTTTTACCATTCAGGAAAATAGAGTCCAGGTTGAAAATAGTGTAGAGGTACCCTTCTCTTTTCCCAAAGCGAAACAAAGTATTTTTGATCTCATCAAAGATTTGGAAGTCTTAACAGAGGATGTTGCCTGTGGTGACAATGTCAAGACATTTTTAAATGCACAGAAATTTTCCATTGGCATTACCGGTGTGATGAATGCCGGAAAATCAACGCTCATTAATGCCCTGATGGGGGAAGAGGTTTTAGGCACCTCTGTCGTACCGGAGACTGCGAACCTAACGCTTTTACAGTACAGTAAAAATCCTTCTGCAACGGTTGTCTACTGGAACAAAAGAGAGTGGCAGAACATTGTCAAGGCTGCGACAGAGATAAAAGCGATGAAAGACTTTGTCATAGAGACAGAAGAGACTTTTGCAAATGACTTTGACAGCTATGTGCAGGAGGTATCAAAAAGAGAAAACATAGCCATTGAAGCCTTGCCCCTCTACACCTCTGCGGCAGAATCAAACAAAAAATGCAACCTGGTCAAACATGTGGAACTTCAAACAGATCTCTCCTTTTTAAAAGAGGGTGTGGAGATCGTAGATACACCGGGTTTGGATGACCCTGTCATACAGAGAGAAGAGATCACCAAAGGGTACATCTCCTCCTGTGACATGCTTTTACACCTGATGAATGTGTCACAGAGTGCCACACAGACCGATGTGGCATTTATTGTCGATGCTTTGCTCTATCAAAATATTACAAAACTTCTGACCGTCATTACCCGGGCCGATACGGTGAGTCAGAATGCGTTGGATGAAGTGATCGCCTATACGAAACAGTCGATCACCGAGGAACTGACACGGGTCAACAAAGAGAACCGACTGGGTAGCATTTTAGAGACCCTTGACTTTATCGCCGTTTCAGGGAAAATGGCACTGCTTTGTCGGACGGATCCGGAACAGGCTGAAGCAAAAGAGTATAGCTTGGAAAAGAGTGGTATGTTAGCCTTGGAAAGCCGTTTGAATGAGACACTTTTTGGTGCAGAGGCGCAAAAGAGTCAACTGCTCATACACTCTGCACAAAAGAAATTGCAACATCACATAGACGAGAAGTCAAACAGCTTACGCTATATGCTTGAACTGCTCTCAAAAAGCCAAGAGGAGCTGGAGGCTCAGTGGCTCGATTTTGTGACACATAAAAAAGAGACAGAGGGCAAGATAGCCCTGCTGGAAGAAGATTTAAAGTACGACTATGAGCAGTTGGACATATCTGTACGTTCCCTGGAACACTTTATGCACTCTGAATTTCAGGCTTTACAAAACGTACTCAGAGAGAGGGTGGTCTCTGATGTGCGTTATGCCTTTGAAAAAACCAAAAAACGACCCGAAGCAAGCCGCATAGAAGTCATCGTAGAGACAGCTTATAAAGACGGCATCATCGATATTATCAGAGATTACCGGTATAAACTTTTTCAAAAGTTGGAAGAGCTGGATGAAAGCTATCGACTTAAATACAGGAACGCCGGCTTTGACAGTCATGAAACTTTCGAAGCAGAAAGCTTTTTTGCAGATGCCTTTCATCATGGTTTTCTGACACAGAATATTGAGATATATCTGCGGCAGATACTCACTGCTGTTAAGCATACAAAAGCAAAAGAGATCACAAAGCTTGATGCTGAGGTGCAAAAAATTGTGACAGAGATGCTCCTGCCTATAGAAGCAGAGAGTCAAAAGAAAATGGATGCTTTAAGCATTGGATTTATTGGAAAATTCAGGGATCTGTTGGAAAGACCCCTGCGTCATATAAAACAAAAACTGGAAAACGAAGAAGAGAATCTGCGTTATTATAAAGAGCATAAAAATACAAGTGACAATGACAGTTCTGCCCTTGAAATACACACGAAGATCAAAAAATTAGAAGAGATTGAATATGAACTCAGAGGAGTAGCAGGTGTCAGTTAACAACAGTTTAGCAGATCTGGTTGCTGAGTATAAAGAGACTTATCTGAGTCAAAACCGTGTCTATGACCTCTCGCTTCAGGGTGAAGTTGAGTGTGTGAAAGATGCCCTGCTTGATGAAAAGTTCAAACCCTCTCTGCAGTTGAAACAGATACTCAAGGGAACCTCTAAAAATACTTCTCCAGCCTTCCTGTTTTATCAGTTTTCAATTTAAAAAAATTATAGCGCCAATATTCCCGATAAAATAGTTATTTTTCCATATTTTTCTTCCATAATTGCTCATT
>JALSUP010000068.1 GCA_027071315.1 Sulfurovum sp. | reverse complement strand
TATACCTCCATACGGGAACTGCGGGCGTATTATGACACCCGTGCCATTGTGATGTCTTTTATGGGAGTGGGAACCATCGCCCCGCTTCTTTTGATGCTTGTGACCCCCTATGTGACTGTGTCTGAAGAGTTTGACTGGATGTTTGCAGAATTTGTGATGCCTGAGGGAATTGAATGGCTTTATGTGACAGCAGTAGGTATATTTGCCACCATGTCGCAGCTGCTTATGACCAAAGCCTATGAGTTGACCAAAGCAGGCATTGTGGGCACCATTTCGTACAGCAATATTGTCTTTGCTGTCATTATAGGTGTGATGCTTGGAGACCCTGTTCCTGATTTTTGGACAGTTTTGGGTATAATATTAGTCATTACGTCAGGGCTGATGGTAGCCCTGGTCAAAGAGAAGTCATAAAATATGGAGTGAATATGATATTAATTGCAGGACCCTGTGTCCTTGAGAGTAGAGATACTGTTATGCGTATTGCGGAGTCTTTGGGAAAATACCATGAAGACTGTACGAAAGAGTTCTACTTCAAAGCCTCTTTTGACAAAGCAAACCGTACCTCTTTGGACTCTTTTAGAGGACCGGGACTCGACGAGGGTTTGAAAATGCTGCAGGAAGTCAAAGAGCAGTTTGGCTATAAGATCTTAACAGATGTGCATGACTATACACAACCTGCAGCAGTGGCAGAAGTGGCAGATGTACTTCAAATTCCTGCATTTTTATGTCGACAGACAGACCTTTTGGTTGCTGCGGCAAAAACAGCAGCTGTGGTGAACATTAAAAAAGGGCAGTTTTTAGCACCGCAAGCCATGGAACATTCAGTTAAAAAAGTACTGAAAACCAGAGGCTTTGATGGAGAAGCCAGGTATGAAAATGCTGAAAAATACAAAGTATGGCTCACCGAACGAGGTTCAACTTTCGGCTATGGTAATCTCGTAGTCGATATGCGAGGTTTAAAGCAGATGAGAGAATTTGCACCTGTCATTTTTGATGCTACACACTCCGTACAGCAACCAGCAAGTGGAGGTGCTACCTCAGGGGGAGACTCTGAACTTGTACCGTATCTGTCTCGTGCAGCAGCAGCAGTAGGAGTTGATGGTTTCTTTTTTGAAACCCACTTTGACCCAAGCATCGCTTTGAGTGACGGACCCAATATGATTGAGTTAAGGAAATTGGAAAAATTGATCGAACAGATCGATGCCATCAGAAGCATCGTCGAATAAATACCGTAGGGTTGGCTTCAGCCGACCAAATAACCAATAATAAATAAAACAAAGGAAAATAAACATGAAAATAGTAGAAGGAAATCTCCAAGTAGATAAAAGTAAAAAAGTAGCCATCATCAATGCAAGATTTAACCACTTCATCACAGACAGACTGGTAGAAGGGGCACAGGATGCGTATGCAAGACATGGCGGAAATGCAGATGATCTTGACCTTATTTTAGTACCGGGGGCATTTGAAATACCTTTTGCATTGGACAAAGCACTGGCTTCAGGTAAGTACGATGCTGTCTGTTGTTTGGGTGCAGTCATTAGAGGAGCAACACCGCATTTTGACTATGTTTCCGCAGAAGCAACCAAGGGTGTCGCTTCAGTGACATTGAAGCATGGCAAACCGGCAACATTCGGTGTTTTGACCGTTGACAGTATTGAGCAGGCGATAGAGCGTGCCGGTACCAAAGCAGGAAACAAAGGTGCAGAAGCGATGGTGGGACTTATCGAGTTGATCAATCTTTATGGGGAATTGAACTAATGGCAACAAGACATCAAGCACGTACAGCCGTCGTAGGACTTCTGTATGCCTACGATTTAGGAAATGAGAATATCGCCCATTTTTCAGATGAAATTTTGGAAGAAGACAAAATTAGAAACAAGCAGAAGGAGTTTTCTAATACTCTTTTTAACGGAACCATTGAAAATCTTGCAATGCTCGACGAAGAGATCGACAAGCACATGAAAGACTGGGATTATGATGCCATCGGTAAAGTGGAAAAAGCCATCATGAGACTGGGTGCCTATGAAATTTTAGTTGCCAAGACAGACAGAGCCATCATCATTAACGAAGCCGTTGAACTGGCAAAAACACTGGCAGATGAAAAATCGCCGCAGTTCATCAACGGTGTTCTGGATGCCATTGGTAAAGACGACGCGTAATATTAGAGGTACCCACAAGGGGTACCTCTACGGAATGTAAAATTAAATGTAGGGGCAATCCCTTGTGGTTGCCCTTTTTGTATGAGGATACATATGACAACAACAATGCAAAAACGTATGACCATAGATGAAGCCGTAGAGCTCATTGAAAAAGCAGACTTGAAGACGCTGGGTAAAATGGCACTGGCACGTAAAAAAGAGATGCACCCCAAAGGTGTCACCACTTTTGTCGTAGACAGAAACATCAACTATACCAACATTTGCTGGGTAGACTGTAAGTTCTGTGCTTTTTATACCCATGAAAAGAAAGAAGATGCCTACATCTTGAGTTTTGAAGAGATCGATCAAAAGATCGATGAACTTTTAGCCATTGGTGGAACGCAAATTCTTTTTCAGGGCGGGGTGCACCCAAAGCTTGAAATTGAGTGGTATGAGGATCTGGTAGAACACATCTCGAAGAAGTATCCACAGGTGACGATCCACGGTTTTTCATCTATTGAAATAGATTACATTGCTAACCGTTCAAAGATCTCCATTTCAGAAGTGATACGTCGACTTAGAGACAAAGGATTATCTTCCATTCCCGGTGCAGGAGCAGAAATACTTTCTGACAGAGTGCGTGACATTATTGCACCTAAAAAACATGACAAAGACGAATGGCTTGAAGTCCATAGACAGGCGCATAAACTTGGAGTCAAGTCAACCGCTACCATGATGTACGGTACGGTTGAAACTATCAGAGAGATTGTGGAACACTGGGATTATGTGCGTCAGTTACAAGATGAGACAGGGGGGTTTAGAGCCTTCATCATGTGGTCTTACCAGAGTGACCATACCCAGCTCAAACGTGAATTGCCGACCATTACCAAAACCACTTCCAACCAGTATTTGCGTTATCTGGCTGTGGCGAGACTCTTTTTGGACAATGTACCGAACATTCAGAGTTCGTGGGTGACACAGGGGTCTTACATTGGTCAGATGGCACTTCTTTTCGGTGCCAATGACCTGGGTTCTACCATGATGGAAGAGAATGTTGTCTCCGCAGCAGGTGCAGCAAACTCCATGAACCAGGCAGAGATGATAGAGCTCATTCGTGATGTAGGGGAAAACCCTGCCAAGCGTAACACGGCTTATGAGATCTTAGAACGGTTCTAACGCGTAGGTCGGGGTGCCCTCACCCCGACACATATTAAAGACAATTAAAATAGCGTTATATGCAAATTAATGTCGGGGTGAGGGCACCCCGACCTACGAGGTTTATATGAAAAAAATAATAGTATTATTGATAGTATTGCAAGGATTGTTAATGGCAGAAGCGGTAAAAGAGATTAAGATAAAAGATACTTCAGTACCAGTCGTATTTGAAGAGGGAAAATACATTCCCATCGTTTCCATTCAGCTGGTATTTGAAAATGCGGGGCACTTGAGCAATACCAAAGACGGTTTGGCCGATATGGCTTCAAAACTGCTCAATGAAGGGACAAAAAAAGAGGGTTCTGTGGGATTCGCAACGAAGCTCGATAACCATGCGGTAGAGATCGGTTCCCATGTCGGACGTGAAAGTTTTGTCATTGAAGTCTCAGCCCTTAAAAGTGAATTTGCCTATGCGGTAGAGAGACTGAAAGAGCTTTTGAAAGATCCAAACTATACAGAAGATGCCATGGAGCATGTGCAGCGTCAGAAGATAGGCTGGCTGACACAGAAGAAGAGCGATTTTGACTACATTGCAGCGACTAAACTGCGTCAGGAGTTGTTTAAAGGAAGTGCCTTGGCAAAGCCCTATAACGGAACGCTTGAATCAGTCAAATCCATGACTTTAGACGACTTGAAAACGTTTATCCAAACACATCTGGGTTACAACAATGTCATTGCTGTTGTGGGTGGAGACATCACTTTTGATGAAGCAGAAAAATATCTCAATGAAGTTTTGGTACTTTTACCGAAAGTAAAAGAGGGCAGCATTGAAAAGGTCAAAGCTTCCAATAAAAGAGAGACAGTACTCACAAAAGAAGATACACAGCAGGCATACATCTATTTTGGTGCACCTTTTGACTATTCGTATGCAGAGAAAGACCAGTATAAAGCAAAGATCGCTGAGTATCTTCTGGGTGGAGCAGGTTTCGGTTCACGTCTGATGGAAGAGATCCGTGTGAAGAGAGGCTTGACTTACGGTGCCTACTGTGCATTGAGACGCACCAAATCTGCTTCTTATTTGAGTGGTTACCTGCAGACAAAACTCTCTACGCAGGATGAAGCCAAAGCCCTGGTACAAAAGGTAGTCGATGATTTTGTAAACAAAGGCATCACTGCCGATGAGCTTAAAGCTGCCCAAGAGTTTCTGGTAGGTTCCGAGCCGCTGAGAACAGAAACGCTCTCTCAGAGACTGGGTAGAGCTTACAATGAGTACTATTACGGAAGACCGCTTGGTTTTTCAAAAGAGCAGTTAAAGAAAATAGAAACAGTTACCCTGGAAGAGATGAACACATTTATTACTTCTCATAAAGAGTTGTCAGAACTTTCCTTTTCGATTGTGACAAAAAAATAATCTACAAGGGTGGGATTCCCCACCATTGATCTCATACAAATTTCATTTTGACGGTGGATGAATCCACCCTTGATTATATGACAATATGACATGCTTTTCTCATTCTTTCTCAAGATTAGATATACTTTTAAAAAGTGGTAAGAAGTTCTAATTTCTAACTACTAATTTCTAATTTGAACGGAGTTCACCGTGGAAGAAGCCAAACAACTGTTTAAAAAACTCAAGATCTATTCTCTGCTTGATCTTGCTTTGATCATTCCTATTTCTTACAACGATACCACACTTTCGACTTCATTGGAACTGGGTAAAGTGCATACCCTGGAAGCAAAGGTCATTGACAGTTCTATTTACAATGGAAAGCTTCGTGTGACGTTCATTTTAACCCAGTCCGGCAGACGCCTTTCCTCGACTTTTTTTCGTGTGACTCCCTACCATCATAAACTCTTTGAAGTGGGTTCATCTCATGTTATACAGGGGAAACTGGAAGAGTACAATGGGTACTTGCAAATGTCTCAACCCAAATCCATCAAACAAATAGGAAAGATCACACCCAAATATAAGACGGTTCTTAAAGAGAGTGAGATCGCTTCACTCATGGAAGTGTATGTCACAGAACAAAATCTTTTTAATGAAGGTCTAGATTCTAAAGAAGTCGCAACCTTGATGCACATTCATTTTCCAAAGAGTATGGAAGAAATTTACTCTGAGGGTAAATTTAAAGCGGAATTTGTAGAAGTGTTGAAATTTGTAGAAGCCTTTAACCATTTGAAAAAACTGCGCGGAAAAAGGGCAGACTTTCCTGCACTTAGCGCATTGAGAGGAAGTATCATCCCTTTTGTGGAAGCTTTGCCTTTTACCCTTACACCGGAACAGCAGGAGGTCATTGCTGCGATTCAAAAAGATCTTGGCACAGAAGAGAAAGCTGCCAAACGAATGGTAGTCGGTGATGTAGGCTCAGGTAAAACCATGGTCATCCTTGCTTCGGTGATGATGGCACTTCCCCATAAAAGTATTTTAATGGCACCTACCTCATTGTTGGCTTTACAACTTTATGAAGAAGCCTGTAAACATTTGCCAAAAAGTGTGAAAATTGCTTTGGTGATGCAGGGGAAAGACAGGGGAAATTACCAGGAAGCAGATTTCATCATAGGGACACATGCCTTACTTTACAAAGAAGACTTGCCTGAGGCTTCACTCGTGATGGTCGATGAGCAGCACCGTTTTGGTACGAAGCAGCGAGCGAGTTTGGAAGCATTGGTCAGCAAAGGAGAGCGTAAACCGCATTTCCTTCAGTTCTCCGCCACACCCATACCACGAACACAGGCCATGATGCAGTCTGAACTCTTAGATGTCTCACTCATCACCACCACACCCTTTGACCGAGAAGTACTGACTGAAACCATTTCCAAACCGGATTTTCCAAACCTTCTGACACACATTAAAGAGGAGATCGCTCAAGAGCATCAAGTGTTGATAATTTACCCTTTGGTTGAAGAGAGTTCTGAGATTCCTTACCAGTCTTTAGACGAAAGCAGGGGGTTTTGGGAAAGCAAGTTTGAGAATGTCTATGTGACCCACGGTAAAGACAGGCAAAAAGAAGAAGTGTTATTGGAATTTAGAGAAAAAGGAGATATTTTACTGGCCACGACCGTGGTTGAAGTAGGTATCTCTCTCCCACGACTCACACTTATTGTCATAGTCGGTGCAGAACGCTTAGGTTTAGCCACTTTACATCAGTTAAGGGGAAGGGTAGGCCGTAACGGTTTAAAGAGCTGGTGTTACCTCTACAGCAACACCACGAACAATTTCAGACTCGAGCAGTTCTGTAAGACCACCAACGGATTTGATATTGCCAGACTGGACTTGAAATTCCGTGATTCCGGAGACATCTTAGATGGTACCATTCAAAGTGGACAGCGTTTTAAGTGGCTAGATATGGCAGAAGATGAAGAGATCGTCTCGTATGCGAAGATACGGGTTAAGAATATTGTAAAACCGTAGGGGTGCCCCTTGTGGGTACCTTTAAATTGGATGGAAAATATTTTATTTGGAGGGCAACCACAAGGGATTACCCCTACGGTGATGAAATATTTTTTGTCGTAGGGGTGCCCCTTGTGGGTACCTAAAAAATAAAGGAACCAAAAATGGATAATCCGAAATACCAACGACAAAATCTACGTTTAAAACATTATAATTATACACAGGCAGGTCTTTATTTTGTGACGATATGTTGTCAAAATAGATTTAAATATTTTGGTGAAATCATGGGTGGTAGATTTATTGGCAATGCTTCTGCTGATATGGTCGAAGATGTATGGACAGAGTTATCATCCAGATTTTCTATGGTACTACATGAATATACGATTATGCCAAATCATTTTCATGCTATTTTAGAAATTAAAGATGACAGTAGTCATTCTTTAGGTGATATGATTGGAGCATTCAAATCATTGACTACCAATCAATATATCGAAGGTGTCAGACATAAAGATTGGTTGCCTTTTGGAAAACGTTTATGGCAACGAAATTATTATGAACATGTGATTCGTCATGAAAAATCATATCTTCAATTGTCCGAATATATTCAAAATAATCCCTGGAAATGGGAAGAGGATATGTTTTTCATGTAGGGGTGCCCCTTGTGGGTACCTTTTAAATTTTGACACGGGGAGGGCAACCACAAGGGATTGCCCCTACGATTATTTAAACTTGTATTTCAAATTGATCGTTGAGCGTATGTCTGTTTTTTCGATCTGATGGTAGGGTGTTGCATTGTATTTGTGCAAGACATCGAAAGAGAGGGCGGTGTGTTCTGTAATGTCTGTGGTGAACTGCACGATCTGGAAGATTCTGTAGTCGCTAAAGTCGTCAACGGTCGGCTGGTAGTAGCCAAGGTAGGTGACAGAAAAGACATCATTGACCTTTTTTAAAAATGAGATGTAAGTGTTCATCTTGACACGCTTATAGACGGGGTCGGTTTCGGAGATACTGTCCGGTTCCATGTAGGAGTAAAAAAGGCCGACACCGACATAGAATCTGTCAAAAGGAAGAGATGCAAAATCTCTTCGTATGTTGGCTCCGGCAAGGTTTCTTGATTTGATGTCCTGAAACTCGTTGAATTCTGTCTGAGCAAAGAGTTCATAGTCATAGGCAGTGTCTGCTATCTCATGGACATAACGCAGGTGCAGGAGACCGTCATTGGTGTCCTGTATATCATTTGATTCTCCGTAAGCGTAGGCAGCGATCATATAGATAAGCCACTCCTCATCACTGTACTCGCCTTTTGCTCCCAGGCCTAAAGAGAGGGTGTCTGAGTTTCCTGAGTTGAACTTTGCCCCGAGAGAAGCTTCTCCGTCCAGCCCTTTTTTCTCACCGATGACCGGTGGTGCCAAATTGACAAATGCAGGGGAGAAAGAGCTTAAAAGTAGTATGAGTAAAAGAAGTTTGTGGAACATGCCTGACCTTATGTATATATGAATACAAAATCATACTGCATTTATGTAAAAAAGTGATTGAAAACGGATTGGAATTTGGAGGGCAACCACAAGGGATTGCCCCTACGGTGTCAGAATATTTTCAGGTAGGGGTGCCCCTTGTGGGTACCTATGAATGTGAATGGAAAATATTTTATGTGGAGGAGGGCAACCATAAGGGATTGCCCCTACGGTATTTTATTAATAGAGTCCGAAGTTTCCGTCTGCTTGAAGTGCTTCGATGGATTCATCAAAATCCATCGGCTTATGCAGTTCTAGATCCATAGGGATGATCTCAGATATTACCGGACCTTAAAAGCCCACGGGGCAGTACTTCTTTCAACAGGGTGATCTTTTTTGTGAGAAAAGAAGTCAGATAGGGGGTTCATATCTTTAAAAGCGCTTTTTGCTTTCAAGACCGATGGAGTCTGGGAATTTACAGCGAGAGGGGCTACTACTATTCGTGCACCGTCTTCTATCGGTAGTAAGAAGACTTCTATGGGTGATCCAAGGACTTGGTATAGTGGTGTTTTTCCGATCCAGCCGGCTTTATTGAATTGAAATAGTGATATTCCCGCACTTTCATACTCATAAAATACAGGTAGGGAATCTGCAATAACAGAGGGCAGAATACTCTTTATATCCGGCACAGACAGGTTTTCCGGTACTGATGCATAATTGAGAATGATACTGACACTTGTTCCATCATTCCCGTAGCTGCTGTACGCTAACTGAGCAAGGTCAAGCTTTGTGAAATCATTTCCTGCAATATTAATGGCTGTACCATTTTCATCAGAGCTAAGATTGATATCCAGCAATGGATAATCTTTAGCATCATAAACAGGCTTGAATGATTCTTTATAGTAATTTAAGTTGACTTTGTTATAAGGAAGCTGCTGTACAGTATCATAAGTGGATTCCCCCTTATTGACATAATAACCGAGACGGGGGTCTTTGATCAGATGCCTGGTGTCTGAGTAGAGATCAACGTATTGCATATTTCGGAATACAGAAGATTTTTTGTAAAAAGGCATGATTTGCAAGGCATAATGTTTTGTATCGGTCGGCTCAGGGGAGATTAATGTGACTGTTTCGCTTGAAACATTGAAATCCTCCGGAGTATAAGAAAGATTTCTGATCTCGGCATTGGTTTTGTCCAGAGCCAAAAGATAATCTACGTTACCGTTATGCTCGTACGCTAAACTGAAGGCGAATTTTTGATTTACATCGAGATGTTTTTCCATAAGGAGACTGCTGACCACAGCTTTGCCGTCCGCATCGATATACTCATAGTTTGAATCCGGCTCAAGGATAGTTCCTCCCTGTTCAAATCCGCTGAAGCTCATCGTTGTTTGAGCATAGCTGAAGAGGGGTTCATTTCCACCCATGAAGCCGGCATCATACTCACCTAACTCGACAGCAACGGCAAAAACACTCATTATCAGCTTCGTGTATGGACCGTTGTACATTTCAGATTCGTACAGTTCAGACCAGGTTATTTTCCCGTCACTGTTGCTGTCTTGGGTAGTAAGTGCATACATATAGAGCTCACCGGCATCGATAGAACCGTTCCGGTTCGTATCGATTGATTGGGAAATATCATCTTCTCCGCTGGCAAGATCGTACAGTTCATCATAGATGAAGGCATTGCCCGAGGTGTTCAAAAAACGGTCTTTATCATAAAGCTTACAGGCTGAGGGTATTTGAGCTTCATCTGAATCGTAACAGACATCGTCAAGCGTATCAGACAGGGTACCGACAGTCACCAGGTATATGCTCTCTTCCGTTGCTTCCGTATCCGGCCCCATCGAAACAGAGTACGTGACCCTTTCCCCGCCTTCGATAGTAAATGACACTGTACCGTTTTTACCAGCAACGTGTGTTTCTATCGGTGCAAGGGTTTGGGTGTCATGTATAGCGACAATCATACCCGGTGTCGTGTGAATGACAAGGTTGCCATCTTCAGGTACTTTTTCTACAACGACTTTTCTGTGTACCTCGTCCGCTTTGTTTCCTGCGCTATCAGAAACATTATAGGTCACTTCATAGACCCCTTCTTTTGAAGTATCGACAGGGTTGTCGGTGACAATATCCTGGGTGATATCTACGACAACCTCTTGATTATTTTTATCATAAGTAGTGTCTTTGGCCGTTGCTCCGGCATCCTCATAGGTCTCCCCCTGCATAACAATGACTTCTGCATCACCTAAAAGTGTGATCACTGGTTTAATGTTGTCACTGCATCCTGTAACAAGCAGCACAAGCATGGCTGTGAGCAATGATTTGATTAGTTTTGACATAATTTTTCTCCTGTATTTA
>JALSUP010000067.1 GCA_027071315.1 Sulfurovum sp. | reverse complement strand
TACGCTTGCACATAATTTTTATCGCTGGCAAGATGATTATAAATAGCAGAAGATTTAGTTAAATATACTTTTCCAATACATCCTTCTGCTTGAATCATAGAAAGCTCTAACATTCGCTCATTTTTTTCAGAAAGCATTTGTGTATCTTTATCAAAAATAAATAAAGAGGCAAAATCAGAATGTGTCAAATCTTTTAACATCATTTCTATTGTTTTACATACTTCAACTTTATCTTTGGCTTGTGAAACTTCTTCAATGGATGATGTTAAATTTTCAATACGTTCTAATATTTCAATTTTCATAGACAATAAAATGCTCCCTTTATAATAATTAACGTTTTAGTATTATACCAAAGAATTGTCACAAAATTGTCAACTGAATATATATTTCAATAAATAAACGAGTATGCACCTTTTCAGTATATTATACAAGGCCGCTATGCACAAGCTGAAATAAAGACAAATAAAGTGATAATATCTACCAAAAACGGGGTTTTATGCCTCTTGGGAATTGAGGTAGCATGAAGAGACTTTTACCTTTGGGTATGTTTATTGCTTTGTTGTCCTCCTCTTCATTTTTCTCCGGCTGTGCTTCCAAAAAAGTACAAAAACCCTATAAAACAAAATATACTTCAAAAGCACGGCATAAATCCACCATGAAATGTTATACGGTACGCGGTAAACGCTACAGTCCGACCTATGTCAAAGTAGGGCAGGTAATGAAAGGTGTTTCAAGCTGGTACGGTCCGAATTTTCACGGGAAGCGAACCAGCAACGGTGAAGTCTACAATATGCATGCAAGAACGGCCGCACACAAGACCTGGCCTATGGATACCATGGTCAAAGTCAGCAATCTTCAGAATGGAAAATCGACCATTGTGCGCATCAATGACAGAGGTCCTTTTGTCAGAGGACGTATCATCGACTGTTCCTATACAGCCGGTAAAGAGATCGGGCTTGACAGAATGGGGATCGCCAAAGTCTCCATACAGGTCGTCGGATTTGCCGGGAAAGTACAGTCCGCAGAGAAGATCGCCCAAAACAAAAAAGCCAGGACCGAGACACGTGTGATGCTAAGCAACTTCGGTGTACAGGTCGGTGCATTCAAACGTCGTGAAGGTGCGGAAGTGACCCGAAAAATGTTTGCATCGATGTATCCTAAATACAAGCCTGTCGTCAAGAGATTTGAGAATGTTGACGGAAGCGGAGAGCCGCTTTACCGTGTCTGGCTCATGGGCTTCGGTTCAGAGCAGGAAGCCAGAGACTTTAAAAACTGTAATGACCTGAACGGTGCATTCATAGTGAGAAATTAAGAAATAGAGGGAAAGAGATGATCGAAGTAACAAGAGAGACCAAAGAGACGCAAATAGCAGTCAAACTGAACCTTTACGGTAAAGGCGAAGCAAAGATCAACACAGGCGTCGGTTTTTTCGACCATATGCTTGAAGCATTCACCAAACATGCGCACATAGACCTTGAAGTGAACTGCACGGGTGATACGCATATAGATGACCACCATACGGTTGAAGATGTAGGTATTGTTATCGGGCAGGCACTGAGACAGGCTATCTACCCTGTCAAAAGCATAGAGCGTTTCGGAAATGCCACCGTGGTCATGGACGAAGCGAGCATCACCTGTGACATTGACCTTTCAAACCGTGGTTTTCTGGTTTTTGAACTGCCTATAGGCGGGAAAGTAGGAGCGTTTGATGTCGAACTGGTTGAAGAATTCTTTAGAGCCTTAGTCTTTAATTTACCTATGACCTGTCACCTTATCTACAACCGCGGCAAGAACAAACACCACATCATTGAGGGTGCTTTTAAAGCCCTGGCGGTCGCACTCCGACGTGCCGTGGTTGTGAATGAAAATGCCGGTATCCCCAGTACCAAGGGTGTACTGTGAGTATTGAACTGATCGTTCTCGACGTTGACGGTACCATGACGGACAGCCGCATTACCTACTCTGAGAACGGTGACGAGATCAAGTCTTTCAATGTCAAAGACGGTCTGGCGATCGCCTCCTGGAGAAAACTGGGAAAGCAGGTCGCCATTATTACCGGGCGTTCTTCTGCCATTGTGGAGAGACGTGCAAAAGAGCTGCATATTGAGCACTTTTATCAGGGTGTCCACAATAAAAGAGAAGTACTGGAGAAGTTGCTTGAAAAACTTGACCTGCGTATGGAAAATGTGGCTGCCATCGGTGATGACCTCAATGACCTGCGTATGCTGAAAGCTGCTGAGATCTCTTTTGTGCCCAGAGATGCTTCTGCCTACGTAGACAAGATCGCCACGGTCATTCTTTCTAAAAAAGGCGGAGACGGGGCTGTGCGTGAAATGATAGAGTATCTCATTAAAAAAGAGAGACTGGAAGAGAAGTATCTGAAGTTATGGGACTAAAGCTGGAGTTCATCCTTATTGCCTTTGTTGCAGCCATATTAGCCATGGCAATGACGGTAAAAATTTCCAATTCCCGTGCTGCGCCCAAGCAAAATAAAGTAGAACTTGAATTTACCGACACCACGTCCATTGAAGTCGATACCAATCATACTATTTCTGTCTCATACAGTAGCTACGGTATTCGGGAAGCAGGTGTTTTAAAGGTAGATGATCTTCGTTATCATACAAACAGTATTAAACTCTTAAGAGCAAAAAAAGGAACCTTCAAAGGCGATAAAATTTACCTTGACAAGCATGTTGTTCTCAACAAAGAGAAAGGCTCTGACTACTTTACAGAACATGCGGTCTATGACAAAAAAACAGCTATTTTACTGATCACCGCACCTTTTAAAGCGGTCATGGGAAAGAATATCATGCATGGCAATACGCTTCGCTATGAGTCAAAGCAAAAAAAAGCTTTCGCAACGCAGGTAAATGCTGTCGTATTTACGGCTGAAAAATGATATAATAACGTTAAAAAAGGTTCTGTATTGAAATTATTGAAACTTCTGTTGTTCTTAGTGCTTTCTGTGACCCTTTTTGCAGAGAAGATCAATGTCACTTCGAATTCGATGACAGCCGAAGACCTTAAAAAAGAGGTTCATTTTAAAGACAATGCCAAAGCCGTACAGGGTGACAGCTGGATACACGGTGATGAAATTATTGTCTATTTTGACGAGAATAACCAGACCAAAAAGTATGAAGCCGTCGGAAAAGTAACCTTTGAGTTCAAAGAGAAAACAAACCACTATAAAGGCTCAGCCGATAAAGTGACCTATTACCCTGTGAAGTCAACGTATGTGTTGGTGGGTAAAGCCAACATCGATGACCTCATTAACAAACGCCATGTCAATGGTGATGAAATCACCTTGGACATGACGAGCGGTAATGCCAATGTCAAAGGCAGTAAGAAAAAACCCGTCAAATTTATATTTGACATGAAGGAAAAGAAGTGAGTACACCACGTGTCGTAGAAGCTGATTTTATAAAATCAGCACAAAGTATAGCAGACTCCCTGCCTGAAGATATGAGTGAAGTCGTCTTTCTGGGGCGCTCCAATGTCGGTAAAAGTTCAACCCTCAATACCCTGACCCAGAGAAAGAACCTTGCAAAGAGTTCAGCCACACCGGGTAAAACACAGCTGATCAACTTTTTTGAAACGCGCTATCTGTATAATGAACAGTCTTATCCGGTACGTTTTGTGGATCTTCCCGGGTTCGGATATGCCAAAGTCTCCAAATCACTTAAGGAGGTCTGGCAGAAGAACCTGGTTGAGTTCATTCACCACCGAGTCTCCATCCGTCTTTTTATTCATCTTCGTGATGCCCGTCATCCACATGCAAAGATCGATGATGATGTGGAAAACTATATTTCCGAGTTCATCCGTCCCGATCAGAAATACCTGACCGTCTTCACCAAGATAGACAAGCTCAACCAGAAAGAGCGTGCCAAGCTAAAGAGAGACTTTCCGGGTTCTATCGCCCTTTCAAACTTGAAAAAGAATGGACATGAACGTGTGCATCATATTATTTTACAAACCATTTTTGCTGTCGATGATGCACCTCAAAGCGAAGGTGGAGAGCAGGCGTGATAACACTAGTCAAAGCAAAGTTAGATGATATTCCTGCCATGCAGGCACTTGTTGTGGGAGAAGTCAAAGACGGTATCATTCTGAACAGAAGTGAAGATGAAGTCGCGACCAATATACGTTCCTATGTGCTTGCGAAAGAGGGTGAACGCATTGTAGGCTATACGGCCTTGCATATTCACTCGCGCAGGGTAGCAGAAATACGTTCTCTCATTGTTGACCAGGCATACCGTGGGCAAAAAGTAGGTCAGAGAATGGTTGAATTTACTTTAAATGAAGCCAAAGCATTATCGGTAACAGAAGAGGTACTTGTCTTGACTTACTTACCGCAGTTTTTTGAAAAACTGGGCTTTGAAGAAATTACAAAAGAGAGTATTCCCGAGCATAAAATATGGGCAGACTGCATTAAATGTATCCATTTCCCTGTCTGTAATGAAATTGCGCTGGTCTATAAATTGAAAGAAGTCAGTTAATGAATATGCTTTATAAATTCATACGTACACCGATCCTCTGGGCCATAGCACTTGCCTTTATTGCTTTTTATCCGATGCTTATTTCTATTTATGTTTTCCTTCCGCTGCTTGTGGGGGTCATGGGGTATATTTTAATGAAGGGTATAGAGACGAACAGGCTCTCTTTCATTGTGATCCCTCTGATCTATTTTCTGAACCTTGAAGTGAATCTCTCTCTGCCTTATTTTCTGATGCTCATTGCGGCACTGCTTATTTACATACTCTTTTTCAGACACTTGAACTACTTTAGAAAGTGTAGTATCTGTAGACCGATCCTGAGTGTGATTCTGATGGACCTGCTTTATCTTGGACTTCTTCTCTCCTATGATTTTATTTTTTCAACCCACAGTATAGTGCTCGATAACATTCTGCTCTATTCTCTGGTCGTCGATCTTTTAGTGGTGGTATTGTTATGAGATACAAAGTTGTAATATTTATATTTTTAGCGTTCTGGGGTGTGATGATCGCAAGATTGTATCATGTGAGTATCAAGTCCAATTTCTATTATGAAAAACTGGCAAAGGACAACTTTGAAAGAAAAGAGTTCATTAAGCCGGTAAGAGGTGAGATCACCGATTCAAAGGGTAACCTGCTTGCCATGAACCAGATAGGTTTTTCTATCTCTATTATGCCGCATTTGAAGTATAACCCGAGTAAAGACGGTAGTCAGACAAGACTTGAAAAGATCACCGAAACACTCGTTGAAGTCTTCCCGGACCTTAACGGTACCATGATGAAAAAGGTCTATAAAAAAGAGAGTTCTGCCTATAATCACAAGTATATTCAGGTGGTGAGTTTTATTCCGTACTCTGACATGATGAAGGTGTATCCGAGTCTGAGTACCCATGATGAGATCAAAATAGAGGCTGAGACAAAACGTTACTACCCTTATGGAAAATATGCCGCACACATTGTGGGGTATACCGGACGGTCCAACAAAAAAGAGAATGCAGAGAATGAAGTCGTTGACGTTATTGGTAAAGTAGGGAAGAGTGGTCTTGAACGCTACTACAATGATGTACTTCAGGGCGGGCTGGGCTATGAAATAGACAAAGTGACCGCCACGAACAAAGCGGTGGAATTGATCGACAAAGTCAAACCGCAGGACAATAAAAACCTGACGCTCAACATCAACATTGAACTGCAGCAGTTGATCCATGACCATTTTGGTAAAGAGAAAACAGGCGTGGTGGTGGTGATGCGTACCAACGGTGAAGTGATGGCAGCGGTTTCCTACCCTGCCTATGATCCAAACCTCTTTGTAGGAGGGATCTCTTCAAAGGACTGGAGAGCACTTCAGGAAGACTTGAACCATCCTTTTACCAATAAGATCATTCACGGTACCTACCCTCCCGGTTCAGGTATTAAAATGGGAATGGCACTGGCTTTTGAAAAAGCGAAACCAGGCATACTGGATACAACAGAGCACTGTAGCGGCTCCATGACCATCGGGAACAGTTCACACAAATTCAGATGCTGGAAACGTTCAGGGCATGGGACGCTGGCTGTGCGTAGAGCCATCATGCGCTCTTGCGATATCTTCTTTTATAAAAAGTCTCTCAAAGTCGGTATTGACAATATGTCAAAGTATCTGCATGAGTTCGGATTAGGGGTGAAAACGGGTGTGGATATGCCTCGTGAATACTCCGGTGTCATACCGGACAAAGCGTGGAAAATGAAGCGTTTCAAGCAGCCCTGGTATCTGGGTGAAACGGTGATCGCAGCCATCGGGCAGGGCTATGACCTTGTGACACCACTACAGGTCGCACGCTACACCGCACTCCTGGCAACAGGAAATCTGGTTACACCGAAGATCGCAAAGATCGTCGACGGAAATGCAACGAAACATGAGATCAAACCGATCAAATTCGATAAGTACATTTATGAAGTACGAAAAGGGATGTATGATGTCTGTAATACACCTGGAGGTACAGGGTACCGGGTCATGCATGATCTTCCTATTGTCGTTGCAGGTAAAACAGGTACTTCCCAGGTGACGGCTATTCCCCAGTCAACGGTACACCGTATCAAAGAAGCACAATTGGCGTATTTCCATCGTTCACATGCCTGGTTCACCTCTTATGCGCCGTATGATAATCCTCAGTTTGTGGTGACGGTCCTGGTGGAGCACGGCGGACACGGTGGTAGTACTTCTGCACCTATTGCAGCAGATGTCTATAAATGGCTCTATAAGAAGGGTTATTTTTCCAAAAAATCCAGTGATGAAAATGTCAATACAGATGTCGGTGACTATGCCGAAACATCAGCCAACGATACAAACAGCAGCAGCGGGCAGGGAAACAGTTCAGAAATTAATACGAATACGAAGAGTATCAAAGCACATAAAAAGAAAAAAGATTCAGTGACCGATCTCTTCTAATATGTTTGGAATATGCAGATGTTATTACATCTGCTGCAGTGTATGGTTGAGAAAGAGACCGAGTATGATCACAAGCGAAATACCTGCAGATTTGGTATAGAGTTTGTTCGCAGTCAAAAATACCAATAACAGCGTTGCAACGATCATCGTGGTAATATCGAACAAATAGTTCGTTGCTTCAATAGGCATAGGCTGCACAAGGGCAGCAGCACCAAGAACCACAGTCGTGTTAGCCATGTTTGAACCAATAATATTTCCAATGGCCATGTCCACTTTTCCTTTAGCCGCAGCAGAGATGCTGACCACCAGTTCAGGAAGAGACGTTCCCAAAGAGATCATAATAATACCGATGACCCACTCTGAAATACCGAACTCTCTGGCGATGCCTGAAGCACTCTCAATGGTAAAGTGTGCGCCTGCAATGACAAGTACAAAACCCAAGAAGAGAAAAGGGATGACCTTGAACCATGAAAACGGTTCTTCCTCTTCTTCTGTAATCTCTTCGAGTTCCGGAATATTCTTCGCATCCTGAAGTAAAAAGAGCAGGTAGGCGCCCATGAGCAAGAGGAGTAGCGCAGCATCAAAACGTGAAATGATACCGTCGAAGATCATTAAAATGAACACCAGTACAGGCACAAGTGCCCAGGTACTGTCTTTGGCGAAAAAATCTCTTGCCGGGTTGATATTCCTAGAGATAAGAAAAACTGTTGCCAATACCAGCGTAATGTTTAGAATGTTACTTCCTATGACATTGGCTATGGCGATGTCCGGTTTCCCATTCATACTGGCTGCAATGGAGGCTGCCATCTCAGGGAGAGACGTGCCCAGGGCAATCAAAGTGGCACCAATGATGAATTCGGGAATATTAAATTTTAAAGCAATACGCTCACTCTGGACAATGAGCACATCCGCACCCCAGATAAGTACACCCATTGAGATGACAAAAATAACAAAATCCATTAAAACTCCTCAGTTCGTATAATCAGACTTGAAGGCAAAGAAAAATGTTCAATGATCTCTTTCTCTTTGGCTCTCATTTCTCCCTGGTCACTCTCATGATCGTAACCCAGAAGATGCAGGAGACCGTGAATGAAAA
This sequence comes from Sulfurovum sp., assembly GCA_027071315.1. Taxonomy (GTDB): domain Bacteria; phylum Campylobacterota; class Campylobacteria; order Campylobacterales; family Sulfurovaceae; genus Sulfurovum. The sequence goes on along the minus strand of JALSUP010000067.1, from coordinate 2,569 downwards.
GCAGGGAAAGTTCTGCATCCCTGCTGTGACCCAAAGCATCGGCTTTCTCTTTGACAAAATCTTCTGAAATGACAATAGACCCTAAAGGCATACCTGCGGTACCCTCTGCAATGAAGGTATGGTCCATCGGGAAGCTAAGTACATCTGTAGGTGTCTCTTTGGCTCTGTGTGTCGCATTGAGTGCCGCAATAGCAGTATTGTCCGTAATGATCAGTTCGACCTCCTGCACCGAGAGTGCATCAGCTATCTTTTCGAGCGCGTTAAGATCTATTGTCAGTTCAGTCTGGTTGTCCAAGTCTATGATATGCATGCCGAAGTTTACCCAAATCTTGGTAAAATGGCAGTAAATATCCCAAGTGAGAGAAAGAGATCGAATCATGAAAAAAGCTGTGTGTATTATATCTGGCGGTATGGACAGTGCTTTGTCCGCAAAAATAGCACAAAATGAGGGCTATGAGATCATAGCACTTCATTTTAACTACGGGCAGAGAACAGAACAAAAAGAGTTGTCCTGTTTTAGAAAAGTGGCAGCCGATGTAGAGGCTTCAGAAAGTTATGAAATAGACCTTCCTTTTTTTGAACAGATAGGCGCCTCTGCTCTGACGGACAAAAGCATCGAAGTACCGACTGCTGGCATAGAAGAGGGCGTGCCTGTGACCTATGTACCGTTTAGAAACGGTATCTTCCTCTCTATTGCAGCATCTGTGGCAGAAAAACACGGAGCGGAAGCACTCTTCATCGGTGTGGTGGAAGAGGACAGTTCCGGTTACCCTGACTGTAGAGAAAGCTACATAGAGCAGATGCAGAAAGCCATCAATATGGGAACGAAAGAGGAAACCCGTCTTCGTATTGAAATGCCTTTGGTGAATTTAAATAAGAGTGAGATCGTACAAAAAGCCTTGGCTTTGAATGTCCCTTTGGAGAGTACATGGAGTTGTTACAAGTCTGAAGATGAAGCCTGTGGTCTTTGTGACTCATGCAGACTTCGTTTAAGCGGTTTTGAACGTGCAGGAGTCAAAGACCCCATCGCGTATCAATAGTGCTTATGAACGACGCTGGAAACCATTGGCAATAAAGCTGAACTCATACTCATGACCCGGGTATCTTGAAACACCTTCAGAGATGAATTGTCCTCTGGTCATTTGTCTGTCCCAGTAACGGTACATTAAAAGCTGGAACCACTCTTTATCTTCCGGTTTGATGGTCATTTTGTTATATTTCGGGTCATTTCTTGTGCTTAATGCCACTTCAGTCATAACAGGTTTGAATTTTGCCATTTTAGCCTCTGTCGGTGCCTGGTAAGTTGCTGCCGGAGTTGCTGTAGACATGGAGTCAGTACATGCCGTAAAAGAGAAGGCAGCGATAAGTGCGATTAGTAAATGTTTTTTCATGTGTGTCCTTGAAATATGGTGGTTTCTCTATGTATTAGAGAATATAATGGAAGTATAGCAAATAAATGTAAATTATAAAAGAACAAAGCAGCCTTTTCTTTTATCTTTTTTCATTTTATCGTAGGGTGCAAGAAGACCATGCATGGCAATAAATACACCGTCCTCTTTCAGAAGACCGATACTGCTGTAGGCAGAAGCAAAATTTGCCGAGGCTTCTACGGGGTCAATGGCATAAGGCACCATGGCTCCCGTAAGGATGATGCGTTTCTCCAGATCGGCATCTGCCAAGTATTCGGCTGTGAGCGTCATGGTGTCTGTGCCGTGTATGACAATGATGTCATGGTACTCTGACTGGGAGATGATGGCAAGCAATTCAAGCCTGTCGTGTGAACTGAAATCGAGACTGTCCTTGCCTATGATATTCATGATTTCAAATTTGCAGAGCCATTTTGAAGCGAGTGCATAAAGTGCTGTGGCACCACTGTCAACCACTAATTGACCTTTAACAGGATCATAATATTTGTTGAATGTGCCTCCCGTATTGATGACCAATATTTCATTTTTTCCTGCCAAACGCTTCTCTCCGTGATTAATGTGCTGTATTTTACCTCAATGATGATAAAATACGGGAATTAATTTTAGGAGTTTTAGATGGTAATGAAGGGTAAAAAAGGTGTTATTTTAGGTATCGCCAACAAAAAATCGATCGCATACGGTATTGCAAAGGCATGCCAGGAGCAGGGCGCAGAAATGGCGATCACTTTCTTAAATGAAAGATTTGAACAAAAACTGGTACCCATAGCGGAAGACCTTGACTGTGCAACGAGACTTTACCCCTGTGATGTCTCCAAACCAGAAGAGATCAAAGCTTTGAAAGAGTCTCTTGAAAAGGACATGGGTCAGATAGACTTCATCGTCCACTCTATCGCCTTTGCTCCCAAAGAGGGTTTGAGCGGTCGTTTTACAGACATTTCCAAAGGAGCTTTTGATGTTGCTATGGATATTTCCGTCTATTCTCTCATTGAGATCGTTCGTGAACTGAAGCCGGTACTCTCTTCCAACTCTTCTGTCCTGACTTTGAGTTATTACGGCGGAGAGAAGTGGATACCGAATTATAACCTGATGGGTGTCGCTAAAGCGGCACTTGAAATGACAGTAAAGTACATGGCAGAAGACCT
>JALSUP010000066.1 GCA_027071315.1 Sulfurovum sp. | reverse complement strand
CTTAAGTGCTAAAGCTTCTTTACTCCAGTTTAAAACCTCTAAACCCAACGCTTCAAGTTCTTCCAAAAGAAGGTCTGTCACGTCCGGGTTGTCTTTTGCTTTGACTGGTTTTTCAGAGAGTACAATGCTCCCCAAGCGTTGCACAAGACGTACTTCCACACGCTGTTCCTCTTCGTTCCAGTCTAACTCTTCCTGCTCTTGTGTGAGGTCACCCAAATAGCTTTCTATCTGCACTTGTGTGAGGGAAATGGCTTTGTAAATGCTGGCATGGGTCGCTTTGGCATCCAAGTCTGCAATGACCAAGAAACGTTCCTCTGAGAGAGCATCATCTGCCTGTAGTCTGGCACCCTTACCACTGGAGAGTAAGTACGTGGCAGTGTTGGCATGGCGTTGTTTTGCGATGCGTTCGGGGTAAGCATAGGCTAAAAGTACCCCTAAAAGTTCTGTGTTCAGGGTACTTTTCTGTTGAGGTTCTATGCGTTTGGCATTGGCAAGGTTGTAGTGACATTGTTTGAAGTTAATGCCATGGCTGTGCTGTGTGTTTTTGTTCGCAACGTTATGCAGGACTTCTACACGTTCACGTAGATCTACACTTTTTTGAAAGGAGGTAAAAATGTCTTTTTCTGTTAAAAGGGTGGCTAAAAGTGACGCTTCATAACTCAGGCCTAAGACTTTGGCTTTGAGCATCATATGTGAAAGCCTTGGGTGCAGTCCAAAACGGCTCATTTGCCGACCATGGCTGGTGATGACACCGTGAGAGTCTAAGGCACCCAGTTGTTCAAGCAACGCTTTGGCATGGGTAACAGCAGTAATGGAAGGGGCATCCAACCATGAAAGTGTACTGATGTCATCATTTCCCCAAAGGGCGAGTTCGAGTACCAGGCTTGTGAGGTCTGCCTGGAGTATTTCAGGGGTGTCGTGTTTGAGTAGTATTTTAGACTGATGCCAAAGGTGGTAGGCTTTCCCTGCTGAGGTACGTCCCGCACGTCCTGCACGCTGAGTGGCAGCATCCTGGGAAATGAAGTGCCGCTCCAGAGTATTCATGCCGGAAAAAGGGTTAAAAATCGAAACATTTTGAAGCCCGGAGTCAAGGACTATCTTTATGCCTTCAATGGTGAGTGACGTTTGGGCAATGTTGGTACTTAAAACAACTTTTCGTGTGCCTTTTGCAGGTGCTTTGATGGCTCTGTCCTGGGCTTCTTTTGAGAGGTTCCCATAGAGTGTAGAGATGTAAGTGTCTTTAAGCTTTTCATCCAACAGCAGCTTCTCCACGGCTTTTATCTCCCGTACACCGGGTAGAAACACAAGGATGTTCCCTTCTTCTTCCAAAAGCACTTTGCATAAACGTTTATGCACATAAAAAGGAAGTTCCCTCTTGGTAGGTTGAGGGGTTGTCGGGTCTAAGTAATGACGCTCCACAGGGTAGGCACGGCCTTCACTTTGCACAATGGGTGCTTCTAACATGTTTGAGAGTGCCGTGGTATTGAGTGTAGCAGACATAATGAGTATTTTCAAGTCTTCACGCAGAACCTCTTGAGACTCCAAAGCCAGAGCCAACGAAAGGTCTGCGTGTAGAGAACGCTCATGGTATTCATCGAAGATGATGAGTGCCACATTTTCCAAGGAAGGGTCTGCTTGGAGTTTACGGGTGAGTATCCCCTCTGTGACTATGAGGATTTTGGTAGCTTTACTCTGAACAGAATCCATCTTTACCTGGTACCCAATACGCTGTCCCACTTTTTCACCCAGCATCTCAGCCATACGTGCTGCAGAAGAACGCACAGCCAAACGGCGAGGTTCAAGCATAATGATCTGCTTGTCTCCCAGCCAGGGTGCATCAAGTAGGGCAAGAGGCAGAGCCGTAGTTTTACCCGCTCCGGGAGGTGCCTGTAGTACAAGTTTGTTATGCTGTAGAAGTTTCTCTTTGACTTCGGGAAGGACGTGGGTAATGGGTAGGGTTTTCATAGGGAGGATTATACATTAATTTGATCAACAGTTATAAAATCATTAAGGTATTGTATGACAATTTGACATGTTTTTTGACTTAAAGTATGAATGACGATAAGATAGCATACATGAGAGGATAGATATGAAACTTTACATTATAGCTGGTGCTAACGGAAGTGGTAAAACAACATTTGCAAAATCTTTTTCAGACATCCATCATCTTTATTTTATAAATGCAGATGAAATAGCCAAGAAACTTGACCCTGACAATATTACAAAACATCAAGTTAAAGCTGGACGAATATTTTTCAAAGAACTCAATCAAAGATTAGAGGGAAATAATTCATTTATTATTGAGACAACACTTTCAGGTAAATATCTTGTCAAATACATCAAAAAGGCAAAAGAGAATGGCTTTGATGTTGAAATGATATATCTCTTTTTAGAAAAAGCAGAGACAAATGTAACACGTGTGGCTAACAGAGTTTTGAACGGTGGACACAATGTTCCTAAAAATGATATAATAAGACGATTCTATAGAAGTAAAGAGATGTTTATTCACATCTATGAACAGCTAGTCGATAAGTGGACAATTTATTATAATGCTGATGAAGTATTTGAGAAAATTGCAACAGATAGTATGATTTATGATGAAAATAAATGGAAAGAGTTCAGAAAGGATATTTCATGACAAAGCAAATAGAAATAACCGATGATATGATTCAAACAATAGCAAATAATGCAGTCCGTGAAGCTCAAAAAAAGAGTCTTGAAAATGGTATCCCAAATGTTTATAGTAAAAATGGCGTACTTTATTTTCAACTTCCTGATGGGACGATAACCATGGACAATCCTTTTGAAAAAGGTGAACTAAAAGAGAAGCTTGATGCTTTGACCTCTCAATTATAAAATTAAAAGAAATAATACCCTCCCATGAAACAAAACACAGCACTCAACATACTCAAATCAGGCAAAAATGTCTTCATCACCGGTTCGGCAGGAACGGGGAAGACCTATCTTTTAAACCAATATACAGGCTGGTTGAAGGAGCGGAGGGTCTACCCGACCATTGTGGCACCTACGGGCATAGCCGCTTCGCATTTGGGCGGACAGACCATCCACTCCTTTTTTGCACTGGGCATCCGTGACAGTATCGACGAAGGGTATGTAGAGTTTTTGATGGACAAAAAGTACCTCAAAACACGTTTCTCCAAGTTGGACATACTTATCATTGACGAAGTCTCCATGATCTCTCCGGAGATCTTCTCTGCGATGGATTTGATACTGCGTGGGTTCAAAGGCACCGATGCACCTTTTGGCGGGGTGCAGGTAGTAATATCGGGAGACTTCTTTCAGTTGCCTCCTGTCTCACGGGAGCCTAAAGAGAAGCGTTTTGCCTGGCAGTCTCCGGTTTGGAAAGACCTTGACCTGCAAACCTGTTACCTTGAAGAGAAGTTCAGGCAGGATGACAGCAGACTCATACAGATACTCGACGATATTAGAGCAGGAAGTATCTCCGAAGCCTCTGAACAGATGCTGGCAGAGCGTCATGAAAAAGAGCTCAATATTAAAACACCCACAAAACTTTACACACACAATGTCGATGTAGACCGTATTAACCTCTCTGAACTTGAAAAGCTTGAGGGGCAGAGCAAAGTCTTTGTCTATGAGTCAAAGGGAAGCAAGAAGAACATAGAGAAGATCTTTAAATCTTCACTGGTCCTGGAAGAGCTGGCACTTAAAAAAGGTGCCGTGGTCATCTTCATTAAAAACAATCCTGAAGCGGGTTATGTCAACGGTACAACCGGTAGGGTAGAGAGCTTTTCTCCCATAGACAACATGCCTATTGTCCGTACGACAGGGGGAAAGAAGATCAAACTCGACCAGGAAGACTGGTCTTTGGAAAATGACAGCGGTACGGTCACAGCAACGGTTTCCCAGGTACCTCTTCGTCTGGCATGGGCCATTACCATACACAAGTCACAGGGGATGACCCTCGATGCCGCAGAGATAGACTTGAGTAAAACCTTTGAGACAGGGCAGGGCTATGTGGCGTTGTCGCGTATCAAGAACATAGAAGGTCTACGTCTGATGGGCTTGAACCCTATGGCACTGCGTGTCGACCCGCTCATATTACATGTGGACGGACGCATCAAACAGGCTTCCCAAAAAGCTGAAACACAGATAGAGAGTCTCTCTCCCGAAGCTTTGGACGATGCTTTTGATCGTCATATTTCCCGTCATGGCGGTATTGTAAGTAAAGAGAAGATCGCAGAAGAGAAAGAGAACATCAAAGCAGGCAAACCATCCCACTCTGCCTACGTCACCCCAACACACATCAAGACAAAACATCTCATAGAGAAGTCAGATACCCTTATACAACTGGCTACGAATAGAAAGTTGGCGAAAAGTACGGTGGTGCAGCATTTGACACTCATCAAAGAAGAAGAGCCGGAAATAGATATTAATAAATATAAACCCGATGAAGTTTTGATAGATCAGGTTGAGACGGCCGTATTGAAGTTACGTACAAAGAAGTTGAAAGAGGATTTTACAGATGACGGAAAGCTCAAACTCAAACCTGTTTTTGATGCCTTGGACGGGAAAGTGAGTTATGATGATATTAAAGTGTGTATGTTGTTTATAGACTAAACGATACACTATACTTCAAGCTCTTCTCCACAATGTGGACAGTAGTGAAAACTGACTTTGTCTCTTTTTAATCTTTGTATTGTATTGAAGAGGTCGCTTTGACAGCGGGGACAGAGTACTCTTTTTCCCTGTGACCGAAGTGCAGTCAGCCCTGCAATGACAGAGAAAAGAGTTATAAGCAGCCAAAGATAGAAATCGTTCTCTTTGGAGAGGTCAAGTACAAAAAGTGACCCTATGGTCACCGTCAATAAAAAAATAAGTGTGCCCATCTGTTTTCTGTAGGCTTTTTTAAAATAGATCTTTTCTGGCATAACAACTCCTTTTTTTGAATAAATACGCTCTACTACGCATTTTATACGATATTATAATATTAAAATCATTAAACTAATATATTGACATAATTAAAATTTTATACTATAATTTTTAAAATAATTAAAAAGTTTGGTTAAAAAATGACAAAATGTGTAATATGTGAATCTGATCTTGTTATTGCGGAACTCTCTTGTAAGGCTTGTCATACAGGGTATAAAGGAACGTTTCATTTTCCCCGTTTGGCACGCTTGTCTTTGGAGGAACAGCGTTTGGCAGAGTCTCTCATAGAGCATGGCGGGAACCTTAAAGAGATGTCTGAAGTCTTGAGTGTCAGTTACCCCACCTTGAAAAAACGGCTCAATGAATTGGCTGTTTCACTCAAAGCTAAAAAAGCGGAAGATGAAAAGAAAATAGAGCAGATACTCAAAGAGATAGAATTTCAACAAATGAGTGCAGAAGAGGGCATAAAGCTAATACGGGAGATAAACGGTGAATTATAAAGAGAGAATAGAAGCACTTCAGCAAAAAGGGATCTTTTCTGAAGCACAGGCAGAAAAACTTGCATCTTCGTTTGAAGCACCTGTTGAGAAAGAGCAGACAGAAGAGAGAAAAAGATGGACCCTGGATATTGTAGGTGCAGTATTACTGGCAGCTGTGCTGTTCTATACACTTGGTGCACTCTTGACAGATACACCTTCTACCGCTGTGGAAAATGTGAGCGACACCCTGAACAGTGTCAGCACTTCGGGCATCGGGTCTGGCAGTACGGCTCTGCTTATAGTTCTTTTTACAGGGAGTCTTTTTTATCTGTTCCTTTACCTGTTGGCACATCAGAGATATCACAAAGCGATCAGGATGATAGAAGAGAAAAAAGTGTTAATGCAGACTTTGCACCACAGCGAAGTGATGAAAAAAGAGCTTGGTGAAAAAATGGAAATACTTTTGAAGCAAGAGGGGAGAAGAGCTGATATCGAGATAGCCTCTGATGAAATGCAGAGTGATAAAGTATTTGTTATGTCGGTATTCCGTGAAAGGGAAGAGGAGATACAAAGTAAAAAAGAGTCTTTGTCCAAATTGGAAACAGCCTGTCAAGCTTACTTGAAAACCTTTCCAAACAGTTTAGCACTCTTGGTTGCCAAACTGCCTGAGTGTCATTCTCTCAAAAGTTAAGATGTTTAATGAATGTGATAATAAAAAAAGAAGGAGAAAAAATGCAAGAGAAAAAAGCTGTCAGATCGTATGGTTTGATTACTATGGGACTGTTTATAGTATTGATACTGGGATGGTTTATGCTGAGTTACAATACCCTGGTCAAGAAAGAGGAACAGGTAAAGGTCAGCTGGTCACAGGTGGAGAGTAACCTGCAGCGTAAGCTAGACCTGTTGCCAAACCTTGTGAAAGTGGTGAAAAAATATACCACCCATGAAAAAGAACTCCTGACACAGATCACGGAGTTGAGAGCCAATGCCTTGAAAACACTGGAGCATAACAGTGCAAACAATATGGGTGAAGTACAGAAAATGCAAACACGTCTTAACGGTACAATGATGAAACTCATGGCTGTAGCGGAGAATTACCCTGATCTAAAATCATCTGAACAGTTCCTACAGCTTCAGTCACAGATAGAGGGGACGGAGAACCGCATTAACATTACACGTATGCAGTTCAATGCCGCAGTGGGTGACTACAATGCCTATAGAAAGACCATACCGGCGAATATTGTGGCGTCTATCGGCGGTTTTTCACAAAAAGCCTACTTTAAAGCCGATACACAGGCACATCAAAAATTTGAAGTGGAGATGTAAAGATGAGAAAAATATTATTTTTGACGCTACTTTCTGTGGCAATACTCTTATTAACAGGATGTGAAAACAAAACAACTGAGACAGAGCATAGTGAAAAGTCTATGGGAAAGATTGTCATTGACGATGCCTATGTACTCTTGCACCATAAAGAGATGATGAAGATGTATCGCGACTACAATGAACAGATGCTGAAAGATTTTGATATCGACTTCAGAGTGGTCACCACAATGAGTAAAGAGGATATCAATACCTTTGCCAACAAAGCCTTTGCAGAACTCCAGGCGGAGAGTCGAAGTCAAAGTGGGAAAGCACTGCTTTTGGTGGTCAACCCTTTACAGGACAAAGTCAGACTGGAAGTCTCTATGGCGTTGGAACCTGTCTATACCGATGCCTATATCTCTTACGTAGAGCGTAAAGGAATGGTACCGTATCTCAGAGACAGCAAGATTTCTGATGGCGTGTATATGATGACCGAACTGGCACGTGACAGAGCGTATGAGGCGAGTCTTGGAAAGGAGTTTATGCCGCCTATGGAAAGTAAATCCATCGGAGGAGGTGCCAAGACCAAAGCACATATTGGCAGTGTTGATGTTGATGCCAAAAAGGGTGTAAGTGTGCAGGCCAAGAGCAGTGAGCAACCCAAAGCCGTATTACAGCGATATATTTCCGAAGTGCTCCAAAAGCACAATAAAAATCCCGACCTTGATATCTATACCGATGCGACCAAAGCATTTTTTAGAAAATGGACAGTCACGGAGGTTAATCAGGACCATGAAGTGCATAACCTTGCACCCTGTACATCGAAGATGACGGCATTGTACGACAGCAGTGACAGTCATGCTGTTTTGGCTGTGAAGCCTTATGATAAGCACCGACAATGTTCTCCCTACTTTTTCAAAAAAGAGCAGGGGAAGTGGAAACTCGACATTGCAAGCATGGCACAGGTGTTACGGTTTAATCACAATATGCAGTTCCATTTTGATATAAGCAAGCGTTTGGAGGGGGAAGCGATCTATTATGCATTTGCCTTTGATGGGTATGGTTTTGATGGTAACGGGTACCCGCGTAAATACAGAAAAGAAGATCCGGAATGGAAAAAATATCGCTGGAAATATACCTGTAACGGGTACTATCATCCCGGAGACAAAAAAGAAGATATGCACTGCTGGATAAAATATGCACTGCCGGGAGGTCCGGCAAATGTGCGTCTTGGGCTTGGAGGCGGTGATAAAATATATGGGTTTGGCGAAGAGGGAAATCGTAAAATGAAGGTCACCATTGGTGAACTCATAGACTATCTAAACAGTGTTCCAAGCGGAGAGGTTGCGACTGTTGTTTTGGAACACTACTATTTAAACGGCAAGGAGACGCATGATTTTGATGCGATTCTCAATCCAAATGTTGAAGTACGCTATGAAACACGGCAGGGGATTGCACCGTAAAAGTGCAGTTGCAACAGCATAAAAGATATTTAGTCGGATAAAGGATTAACCAATGTATGAAATGGATATTTTTACTGCAATGGTAATAACGGCATTGATTTGTTTTCCTGCTGCCTTTGCAGTCATTCGAATTAAAAGTACAATTTTATACTATCTCATTGCATTATTGGTTCCGTTTCTTGTATCAAATATACTTTATTGGAGTGCCTGCCTGTTTGAGACAGAATGCAGTGAATATACTACCTGGTTTATATTGTTTTTTGTGCCGACATTTTTGAGTGGTGTTTTATCTATGTTCTTAGGACTATATATCTTGAAGAGGTTGGGAAAATGAAAAAATTGTTCAGCAATAAATTATTCAAAACCATATTTATTTCATTAGTGGTGTTAGTTATATCCTATATGGGATTAATATGGTATGCCTTTTATCCCGAAAAAGGAACAAGATATCTTTTCCCTGAAAAGTACAGAGGATGGGTCTGTGTGACATACAATGCAAAAGGATTCCCTCCATTGAAAAAAGAGAATGGATTTCTTCTTGTGAAAATACCTAAAAATGGTATGGTAAAAACTTCAAGCCCAGTAAATACTTATTCAAAAGAGGGATACTATATCCCAACATACGATGAGCATTATTACTATTCAGACAAAGGAACAAGAGAAGCAAAAGAGTTGGCAATGGGTGGAGGTTTTACAGTTCAAGAAGAAGGAAGTGATGAATTCACCTCCTATTTTTGGATCAGCACAAAAGGAAATTCGAAAAGTGACTATGAACAGTATGTCAAAGATGTACCGAAGATGGATGACAATGAGATTATTGAACCTGTGTGCGGTCAGTGGGTAAAAGGTGAGAAAAATGAATAAAAAACAGCAAAAAATTAACTGGACAAGAATCGCACTTTATGTTGTGGGGGTGGTAATTGTGTTTCGAGTACTTAGCTCAATATATATGAGCGGGTTTTTTCACCCCAAAGAAGTTCTGGTTAATGACATTAAGCTTACAGCACCGAAAGGTTCTTATCTTATAGGTGTCTACAGTAGTAACAATAAATACCATTTTGATGCTCTCTCTCCTTTAAAATTGAATTTTGGATCAAAATATTTTATAGACGAAAATCAATCTATAGGAATCACATTTGCCGACGTAGGCAAAGGAGATGGCATGAAAGATATATCTGTTATGAGGACGAGTAAGACCTCCTTTGATAAAATACTTTCACTATGGAAAAAAGATCAAAACTATACCGTTTCACTGTTTAGAAACGGATATGGTCAATGTACTGATATATATCGGATCATAAAAATACCAAAAGGAGATACTTTTTTCCATTTGCTCTTATATAATGAAGAGAAAAAAATGGAGTTTACCTTCATTATTACTGATGAAGCGGATGTAAATGTAACTTTGGATGAAGTATGTGGTGAACAACATCAAAACGAAGCAGAATGATGAGTTTTTGGCATAATATTTTAAAAGTGTTTCAAAAAAATTTAGGAAAAGAGAGAATATGAAATATATAGTATTACTATTGACACTATTAGTCGCACTACAGGCTTCTGTCACAGAAAAAAAAGAAGACCCGTTCAAAAAAATAGAGTATTTTAAACTTGACAATGGCATGGAGATATATCTTATGGCTGACAAGAAGGCGGAGAAGACCAGTGTTGAGCTCTCGGTCAAAGTCGGAAGCAAGATCGAAGATGATGCACACTATGGTCTTGCCCATTTAGTAGAACATGTGGTATTTCGTGACAGACGTATTCCTCACTTTGATTACCTTGACTACATTAAAGAGGAGGGTGGTACGGATGTGAACGGTTATACCCGGGACTATACTACGGGCTATCTGGCAAGTATAGGCAGTGAAAAATCTCTCTGGCTGATTGAAACATTTGCAAAGATGATTTTTGACAAGAATGTCAGCAATGAAGATCTGCGTGTAGAGAGAAAAGCATTGCAGGCTGAGGTTGGCAAACCTAAATGGTATTATGGACTTTTTTCCGAAATTGCCAGAATATCAGATAAAATCTTTCCTCCGGAAGATGATGTCTTCAAATCAGATTTTGGGATGGATCTGCCTGCAAGGGAGTATAGACGCCACCTCTCTTTTGACAATGTGGAGCATTTTACACTTGATACGGTGATGTCGTATTATGACAGATACTACTATCCTGCCAATATGAAGATGATCGTGGTAGGGAATTTTGATGCTCTTGCCATGAAAGAGCGTATAGAACAGACCTTTGGAATGGTCAAGAAGAGTGGCACACAAAGTACTGAAAAGCCGGTGTACAAACCAAGCTTGAATGGTAAGCCTTACCGTCGTTTTACAACAGGCGAAGATGATAATTATGCCTATATCGGTGCGAAGTATCTTTTTTATGATTACCGTAAATTTGTGATTTTAGATACGTATGTCAGTGATCTTTCAGACCGTCTTCAGCAACAGTTGAGAAATATTGAAGGTAAGACCTATAGTGTCTGGGCTGAAAACAAAACAAGACAAAAAGCGGGAGTCGCTGCAGTGGTCGTTGCCGGGCTCAATGAAGATTTTGATACCAACATCGC
>JALSUP010000065.1 GCA_027071315.1 Sulfurovum sp. | reverse complement strand
TTGTTGGCATTGGAAATAGTTTCTTTCGCTGTTGATGCCACCGTGGATGCTGCAGCATCGGCTGTCTCTGCGGCACCCGTAGTTCCGTCGCCACATCCGTTCAGAAGGAGGGTTAGGGTTGCTACTGTGCTTAGTAGTATTTTTTTGTTTGTTTTCATGTTTTGCTCCTTACTTCTCATACGGATAGGTTATTTTATTGGTATCGGTATTACCCGCATTGAGCTTTATCCAGAAGCCCTGCATGACCGGTACTACATCGGAAAATCCAGGAGTAGTAGGTGTGATTCCGATATAGTTTCCTGTAGTGGTATCACTGCTGTCTTTGGTGTAGACGACCGGTTCCATAGGATCACCTGTTGTCAAAGCAGTCGTTGGCACATAGTTTGTAGTAGCATCATTCTGATAATACATATCCGAAAGTTGGAACTTTTTAAGGAATGGATTTCCTATCAATACTTTTCTGACAGCACTTGCATCAGAATCAGGAAGGTTATAGGCCATTACCTCTTCAAACGACGCGCCCGTGGTCGGTACTCCCGGGAATCCGGAAGCAGGCACTCTTGTTGTCCCTCTCAGGTTTGGTGTAGAGGTAATAGTAATGTTTTTGTCACTGGCAGAGATGATCCAGTACCCTTTACCCGGTACCATCACATCCGTAGCGTCCATCAGTCTGAAATCATTGGTACGGTCACCCGTATAGTTACTCAGCTGTTCATACATCACCCAGTCATTATCGTCACCGTAGGTACCGAGCCCGCTTAAAAGATGGTCAATGTCGTTGCCTGCCGCAGCTGCACCCATATCACATGAGAGACTGAAGGTCTTCCACTGGTACGCTGTCAATTCTACCCTACCCGGTCCGCAGCCGTACTCTCTGTAAGCCACCTCTCTTGTCCACAACTCATCTTTCAGGTTTGACGATGTGGAGTCTGTACCGTTGGGGTCAAGCCTGACCACACCGTAAGGTTCAGTATAGTCATCCTGGTTCTCCGCCCAGAAGATAAGCCCGTTAATGCCCGTTCCTGTTGTGGAGTCATTGTTGTCGTTTGCGATAGGACAGGACTTGGTACCTGTAAGCTCCGGTGCTGTATCGTTCAAGCCTTCAATACAGTCGGTAATGAGGTCATTGTCCGAGTCGCTATCGATGAAGTCAGGTGTACCGTCACCGTCGGTGTCGCGCGGAGTGAAACCGTTGGGTGCATATCTGGTGTCTATTCCTGTCGATGTCACGGTACCGTCTGGTTCGAGGTAACCTATCTCGCTGGCGGACAGCGTATAACTTCTTTGTGCTTCGATGTTGTCGGGAATACCGTCGTTATCGCTGTCAAGATCATGGTAGTCTTCTATACCATCGTTATCATGGTCCGCAAATCTACCAAGATATTGAACATTTTTTATCTTTTGAGTGTTTGCATTATGCGCTCCTGTTGAAGCTGTAAATCCAAAATAAACATCTGTAGTTCCACCAAAGTAGTCTAGGTTGGTAACGGTTTTGTCAATGACTTGGGTACCGTCATATATTACTTTGAAGTTCTTTGTTGCTGCACGCCATTCAATACGAAAAGTATGCCAGAGACCATCTTCCATTTCCGGAATATCCACAGAATCAGAAATATCTCCTGATGAATCAGATGCCAAATAGTCACTGTCTCTTATCTGTATATGATGGTCGCTTATATCTTGTGATGCACCAGGATCTTTATAAGCATCTATCTCAATATAAATACCATCTTTAATATTAACAGCACCAAGACCCAGGTTGTCATCTCCTATAGCAGATGATCCTCTGGGATCATTATGCATCACAAAGGCAATACCATCAGAACCGCTACCGTTCAGCCTTACAAAATTGAGTTCTGCGCTATAGACAAAATCATGCAATACATCGATGGTATTTTTTGACATAATATTGGCACTTTGAGAATTCCCATTGGTCAATACAGCCTCTGTTGCAGTATGAGAGATGCTATTGTTAAATTGAAACACATGACTCAAATCGGTGAAATCGATGAAACCTTCATTTTCATCCAAAATTCCATCGTTGTCATCGTCAATGTCTACATCATCCGTCACAGTATCGCCGTCCGTGTCAGGGGCAGGGTCAGGATATGTCACTTCTATCTTGAAATTATCTACTGAAGCGATACTTCTACTTAATTGTTTCCATTTACCGCTTCTGGAAGCAAATCTGACCTTCGCTGTATTGCCCATATAGTTGGGATCTGTGATTGTGGAAGTGTAAACCACATTGCCAAAAGAGGCACCCATATGCACAATCTCGTCATAAGAACCTGTTAATGCATTCCAAAGATAAAAAGCCAACTGGTCCTTATCACCTCCAAGAGATCCTGTATCCAATGAGGTAGGATAAACATTGAACGAGATCGTCATGGAAGTAGCATTTGTAGCATCGAATGGGCGAACGATCTCATCACCGGAATGTATTTTGTCAAAATAGAGTTCTGCATCCTGATCTTGACCACTGCCATCACCAACATAGATGTTCCCGCCTTCAACTCCACCTATACCGCCACCACCATCATTATCAACTTCTGTCCAGTTAGCATCAAATAACTGTGATCCATCATTGTTACCATATGATTGCGGTAAAAAACCATCCAGCAATGTTTCGGTAGACGCCATCAAGCCTGAGCCAAAAACCCCTAATAGTAGCATCGGTACTAAAAATATGTTTATTTTTTTCATCATCTTCCCCCTAATTCCAATTCGGCGCGCTGGGCGGTTTCCCAAACCCGGCTTTACTCTCGGTCGGCTTCGTCAAAGCCCCCAAAGCAACAATAGTCGGCGCAGCATACGCCGCCCGCTTCAAGAAACCGCGACGCGCATTTTCTTCTGTGGTTTTAACCTCTTGATTTTTTTGTTCTTGTGTTAACGACATTTATCTTTCCATCCTTGTTCTATGGCATACATAGCTGTATATTTCAAGATTTGGCAACCTGGCGATCTCCCGCTGTGAAGGAGGAGACCCATAGTTTTCTAACCCTGCTTCGCAATAGGTGTAGCATTTTCATTTTTTGCAAACTTCTGCCATTATATCCAATTATCTTGAACATATTATTATCGGGTATGTATGTGGGACTTGGTTATGAATGCGTCATTGTTGTCGGGGTCAGGGGACCCCGACCTACGCGTGGATGTGCAATTTATACATGAATTTAAAACACATTTATTTTACCAAATATCATAAACATGTAAAATCCATTGATGACATAAAACCCGTAGGTCGGGGTACCCTTACCCCGACACAAATAGGCATACTTATGTGTTTCAATGCGTTAGTATATATGGGTTGATATTTGATTTAAAATGTGGGATTTGGTTGTGAATGTATGTGTTTTATCGGGGCAAGAGACCCCGACATGAGAAAATAAAATAGTCTTTTTCTTTGCTGTAGATTCGAGGGTTACCCCGAAGGAGCTTACATCAAGTAAGTGACTAAGCGGGTTCCCTCGAAGATGCAGTAAATAAAAGAACTATTTACCCATTTGTGCTGCTACTTCTGCTGCGAAGTCTTCTTCTGCTACTTCAATACCTTCACCGACTTCAAGTCTTGTGAATGCAGTAATTTCAGCTTTTCCGCCAGATTTTTCTGCGAAGTATTCAGCAACAGTTTTGCTGTCATCCATCACGAACTTCTGATCAAGAAGACACTGTTCCTGGTCAAGCGTTGTGTTGTCAGAGATGAATCTTGCGATTTTACCAGGAAGGATCCTGTCCCAGATCTTCTCTGGTTTACCCTCTGCTGCCAACTCAGCTTTTAACGCTGCTTCAGCTTCTGCCATTACCTCATCAGTCAATTGAGACATAGAGATGTATGCCGGTACATTTTTAAGTGTTTTACCTAAACGTGCAAGCTCTTCATTCTCTTTTTCAATCGCAACAATTCTACCCTTGGTCTCTTCAGCCACATATGCAGCGTCAAAGTCTTTGTAAGAAAGTGTTCTTGGTGACATAGCGGCAGCATGCATCGCGATCTCTTTAAGGATCGGAGTCATTTTGTCAGCAAGCTCGGCAGATTCACATTTTGCTTCGATGATGACACCGTTCTGCTTGTTTGAGTGAACATAACCGTTTACCGCTGTAGTCTCGTCACCGTTGATGAGTGCTGAACGTCTTACAACAAGTTTTTCACCAATGGTAGCAACCTGAAGTGAAAGGTAGTCAGCAAACGGCTCACCGTCAATTGTTGAAGCGTTGATCGCTTCAGCATCTGCCAGGTTGTTATCGAATGCATGTCCGACAACTGTGTCAAGAAGGTTGATGAACTTGTCGTTCTGTGCAACAAAGTCAGTCTGGGAGTTGATCTCAACGATGACTGCTTTCTTACCTTCGACTTTAACACCGATTGAACCCTCTGCAGCTGTTTTACCAGCCTTTTTCGCAGCGGCGCCCATACCCTGGTCTCTTAACCACTCAACAGCTTTGTCCATGTCTCCATCGGCTTCTGTGAGGGCTTTTTTACAGTCCATCATTCCTGCATCAGTCATTTCTCTTAGTTTTTTAATATCTTTAGGTCCGAAATTTGCCATCTGTAATACCTTACGCTAATTCTTTTGCTTCAGCAATTGCTTCAGCTTTTACTTTAAAGTTTGCAGCTTCTTCTTCATTCATTTTTGCAATTTGTGCAAAAGTAGTGATACCCGCTTCGATCAGTTTTTCACAACCGACTTTACCGATACCTGAAAGTTTAGTAAGATCATTTGCTGTTTTCTCAGCAGCCGCTTCTTTAACCGGTGCAGATTTCTCTTCTACCAATTTTTCAACTTCTGCTTCTGTTGCTGCTTCAGCCATGACTGCTTCAACGTCAGATGCAGATACTTCTTCAACGACTTCACCGTGTGCTTCAGCATATGCTGCTTTACCTTCAATGATCGCTTCAGCCATTTCTCTACAGAAAAGGTTGATCGATCTGATAGCATCGTCGTTTCCTGGGATCGGGTAATCTACAACATCAGGGTCACAGTTCGTGTCCAGTGGTGCAACGACTTTCATTCCCATTCTTCTTGCTTCTTTAACCGCAATGTGCTCTTTTACAACGTCCACTACGAACATCATGTCAGGAAGTTTTTTCATGTGTCTGAAACCTTCAAGGTATGAAGACAACTTCTCTTTCTTTCTTAAAAGCATCAATGCTTCTTTTTTTGTCAACATATCAAGCTGACCGTTCTCTTCCATCTGCTCGATGATCTCGAGTTTTCTGATAGACTTTTTCATTGTTGGGTAGTTTGTTAACATTCCACCTAACCATCTTGTTGCAACGTAAGGCATACCACATCTCTCAGCGTGCTCTTTGACTGCTTGTCTTGCCTGCTTTTTAGTACCTACGAAAAGAACTGTTTGTCCCTCTGCAGCTGCATCTCTAACAACATTGTATGTATATTTGAAATATCTAAGTGTTTTTTGAAGGTCAATAATATAGATGTTCTTTCTAGCACCGAAAATGAATTTCTTCATTTTTGGATTCCATCTTCTTGTTTGGTGTCCGAAGTGTACTCCACACTCCAATAGGTCTTTCATTGTTACCATAAGTTTCTCCTTGGTATATCGTTAATAGAATATTTACGCTGTAAATACTCAGTTAAAAGCATTGCTTCATCACTTGGTTTGATCCGCTGTAGTCCTCAATGTCAATTCTGAAAGCAGAATCACACAACCGTGCAAGGAATAACTACATGTGTTTTACTTACCCTCGTTAAAGAATAAGGAACGCGATTATACCCAAAAGATATTTAAGATTTTATAAAAGTGGGGAGATTTATGACTGTGCAGCCCTATGCTGCGTTTAGAAACGCAGCAAAACAGCCTTAGCTGTTCTGTAACGCTTCAAGTTTGGCCTGTACCTGTGCCACATGCTCTTTGACTCTGACTTTCGTCCAGACGGCAGCCACTTTTCCTTCAGGGTTTATGATGAATGTTGAACGTACCACACCCATATACTCTTTCCCCATGAACTTTTTAAGCTGCCAGACACCAAAGAGGTTACAGAGTTCTTTCTCTTCATCTGCCAAAAGGGTGATCTTAAGCTCTTTCTTCTCTATGAAGTTTCTGTGTTTCTTCGGGGAGTCCGGACTGACACCCAGAACAATGGCATCGAGGTTCTCAAAATTTGGAAGTGCCGCTGTAAAATCACAGGCTTCCGTGGTACAGCCCGGTGTGTTGTCTTTTGGGTAAAAATAAAGTACGATCCATCTGCCTTTGATGTCTCTGAAACAGATCTCCTCTTCATCCTGGTTCGGCAGACAAAAGTCCGGTACGGGTGTTCCTACTTCTAGCATGGTGTATCCTTTGTTGTTATTTCTTTTTTGCTAGTATAACGAAATTATGAAAAAGGCTGAAATATGGAAGAAAGCAAAGAAGTACTTCTCACAGAGATAGAAGCACTCATCTCATACGGAAAAGAAGACCCCACCATCAACCCTGCACTCTTGGCCTACCTGGAAGTCTCTGACCTGATGTCCATCAAGAAAAAACTGCTTGAAAAGGTGGGAAATCTTTCAGATGAAGATAAAGTCTGGCTTGAACAGTTTAAGAAATATGAGTAAAAGACTTTAGGGCACCTCTGATAATAGGTGCCCTTTATTTTTCCAAATGTAAAAGATCTTTTTTAGGCTCGTACAGAGTGCTGTTGACATCAAACATACCCAGGAGCGTACTGAAGATGTTGTCATGAGAGTAGCGCTTTTGTGCTCTGCCTTTTAAGGCTTCCACCGAGAGACCTTTAAAGGTTTTGCCGAACCACAGCAGTGAAGCAACATGTTTTTGCGCCTCCGGTGCCAGCATATAGGGCATGCCGTGGAGATAAAGCCCGTTTTCTCCCAGAGACTCTCCATGGTCACTCATATAGATCAATGCGACATTATAATCCTGTTCATATTTTTCAAGCAGCGTAATGGTTTCATCCAAAAAGGTATCGGTATAGAGCAAAATGTTGTCATAGGCATTTTGTATCTCTTCCTGAGAACACTCTTCAAGCAGATTGGACTGACAGACCGGTGTGAACTTTTCAAATGCTTTGGGGTAGCGTTTATAGTACTCCGGTCCGTGATTTCCCATGGCATGCAGCACAATGAGCTTGTCTTTTGTCCTGTTTTGGTCTATAAAGGCATCCAGCCCCTTCAGCATACCCGTATCACGGCACTCACCGACACAGTCCGTGTTTTTATCGGTATGCCGGTAATCTTCATACCCCAAACGTGCCATGACACCTTTGGGGTCAGAGTTATTGTCTCTCCAGAGCAGATCCACCTGCCCGGTATGGGAGAGTAGATCCATGATGTTTTCTGTTTCTCTCTCATTTTCCCGACTGAAATTACTCCTGTCAAAACGGGAGAACATACAGGGAACCGAATAGACCGTGTAGGTACCGCAGGAGTAGAAGTTGGAGAAATTGACAAGATTGCTGCGTTTGGAAAGTTTGGGAAAAGTGTCTCTCTTATACCCGTTTAAAGAGAGATGGTCCGCACGCGTCGCTTCACCCACGACAAAAATGACCAGCGTGGGTTTTTCGCCTTTTTTATGAATGACCCTGGCATGAAGCCCTAAAGGCTTGACCACGACATTCCCGCTTCGTCTCAGAGCATGCTTCGTATAGCTGATACTGCTTTTTATCCAGGCATAGGGGTTACTGTAGTCACGCAGGATACGGTGTTCTTTAAAGAGAGAAGCATAAAAATTTCCGGCACTCCAGCCTATGAGCAGCAAAAGGGCTGTGACCGAAGCAAATACTTTCAGTCTTGACAGCAATTCACCTTTGAAGGTCTGGTACTGCACCTCCGTACGATAGACGAACCATGCCGGAAGCAGACCAAGAAAGAACAGATAAAGCAGAAGCTTCCCGCTTAAAAGACCAAGAGACTCCTGCATATCTGTCTCGATCACATTATGGATCATCCCTTTATCGATGATGATATGGTAGGTATTCATAAAATAAGCGACCAGAGAAGAGACGATCAGTACAAGTATGAGCAATGGTTTGATGGTCCATTTGTATGCCAACAGTGTAAAGAAGAGAAGGTTCACACTTAACATCAGCAGCGGGGTACTCAGCACATACCACCATGTTTTTCCCTCAAGTGTATAGATCTTCAGGAGTTCATGAAAGAAAGTGTAATTGTCAAAAAGTGTGAGGAACAGTGAAATCATGACAATAAGCTGTATCTGTGTCAGTTTGAAGGTTGGGAATCTTGTTTTCATTGTTGGCAGTATAACTCTTTTCTATTTAGTACTAAATAATAAGGCTGAAAAATAGGGAAATCTGCCCAAAAAACAGAAATCAACTCTCTCATTAGCCTTTTGCTATACTTTCTTCACTATAATATATGTATAATACTATAATTGATAAAAAAGGACGAAAATGAAAATTGAATTTGGCGCTTATACGATCAAAACACATGAACTTGACAATAAACTTTCTGTACAGATCACTTCTGGGCTTGGTGAAGTGAGCATGCATGATGCCGGTCAGGGACCACATGACTTCCCCAATGCTGTCGGATGTAAGATCATCGATGCAAAAGAGAAGCCTGAAGCAAAAGGTCTCAAACGTTACTCATTTGGAGACTATACCTTTATTTTAGGTATCAACTATGCAGGTGATCTTCTTCTATTCCACTCTGTAAAACTGTATGTCGGTAGAAAGATCATTGACGGACATGACACATTGACATTGGCATTCCTCTCAGACCCGAAAGCGTAATACCATTAAGTTAAGCAACTTTGGAGCAGCGACTTCAGTCGCTGACATGCGACTGAAGTCGCATCCCCAAGCTATCTAAGCTTAAGACATTGAACCACCCAGCACTCTATTTTCGTAAATCTTCCGAACGGTCATACTCGATATTGTATTTTTTAAGCAGTTCATCCTGTTTTCCCAGGGCTTCTTCTCTGTCTATGATGACTTTGACACCGTCTTTGTCTTCAAGGACAATATACTTCTCCTTACTCTTTTCCATCATTTCATAAAATTCTTTAAAGTTCTTAAAAGGCTTTCCGTTGATAGTGTCTATGGCCCACATGCCGAAGTTGTTGTCTCCCCGGCTGATATCTGATGCCAGTACCTTTAGAAGTACTACGACCTCATCCTGTTCTGTCTCCTGCCATTTTGAAGCAAGACAGGACATACGTAAACGGTTTCTGTTGGTAGAGCGTATGAGGTTTCTTGTCAGAGGGGAGAAGATATAGCCCCCGTAAATGTAGTAGGTCGGCATACGGTCATACTCCGTTGTTTTGACCAGAAAAACGTCATCTGCTCTGTTTTTCAAAGTGCCTTTGACCCTCATCGGCTTCTTGTCACGAATAATATCAAGAACGATCTCTTCCCCTATCTGGTGTTTGTCCACATAGTAGTTATAGTCGGTGAACTCATGATTTCTAAAAGCGACCGTTCCGTCATTTTCAATGTTGTGTCCGTCGATCGCTGTGAGAATGTCACCCTCTTTGAGTACCGCTTTCATAGAAGATTTAAAGACGATCTTGTCTATCAGTTTTCCGGAAACATTGTCATCGAGACCATAATAACGTCTCATAGCAGGATTTTCCAGCTTCTGTGTCCCGATGCCAAGCTCTGCAAAGCCGTCATAATGTCCGTCTTTCATGTCTTCGATGAAGTGCTGCACCATGGAAACCGGTACTAAGTAGCCGATATTTTGTGACTTGGTGATCACCTGCATCACCACACCGACGATTTTTCCGTCAGAGAGTGCAGGTCCGCCGGAGTTTCCGGGATTGACCGCGGCATCAACCTGTACCGCCAGGAAGGTCTCACCGCTGTGGGCATAGACGTGGTGTTCCACACGGGAAACCACACCAATGGTGGCAGAGAGTGTACTCCCGCCCATCGGATAGCCGTAGACCACGATCTTCTGCTCCACTTCAGGCAGCGTCCCGAACGTCAGCGGGATCACTCCTTCAGAAAAAGCTTTATCTTCTACTTTTAAAAGGGCGAGGTCAGCCTGATGGGAGACGGCAAAGACTTTGGCAATATAGCGTTTACGCTCTCCGTAACGCTGCACTTCCAAAAAAGCCTGATTGGCGACTACATGAGCATTGGTAAGAATGTACCCGCCTTCGATGATGGAACCCGACCCCGAAGAGCTTTGCATGGCAGAGGTCCAGGGAGAGAGATAGTTCGGTTTTTTTGCCACATTGTAAATTTTGACGATCGCCTGTTTGGTGATGTCTTCGTTGTGGGTGTTTGCACACAATAGAAGTGTGCTTAATAATAAGGTAATAATAATTTTCAATGTTTATCCTTGTAGGGTTGGCTTCAGCCGACCATGTATATTGATTTGCATATTTGGTCGGCTGAAGCCAACCCTACACCAAACCAGATTTTAATACCGTTCCGCATCGTAGCTTTCAATGCCGCGCTTCAACGCCTCTTTAGCCATCAGACCTGCCTCTTTACCTGAAAGTAAATTCTTATCTGCATCATAAAGTTTTGCCGAACAAACACCGCAAGAGGGGCTTCTGTCTTTTCCGATGAAAAGATCAATATCGCTGTGGGTGTTAAAAAACGTTTGGGCATAGCCTTCGACTGCAAATGAGAGGTCTGCGCCTGTTTTATTGGAGAGTGCTTTGATGCCTTCCCGGGTTTCTACCAGATCCATTGTGGGACGGGGAGAACCAAAGGCATGGTCTTCGGGGCAGAAAGGAATAAGTTCCATTCCTTTGAGCAATGAGAGAAGTGATTCATCTCTGTTGTCTGTGGCATCGTAACGGCAGGGTTCACCCAGAAGACAGGCAGATATGGCAACTTTTTTCATTAGAAAACAAAAAGCAGCAGATAGACCCAGATACCCGT
>JALSUP010000064.1 GCA_027071315.1 Sulfurovum sp. | reverse complement strand
TTTATGGAAGAATTTTTTCTATTGATTTTATAGAATTTCTCTCAAATGAATGAAGGCATCATTTGAGGAATAATGACTTTAGGTTCTGATTTTGGAATTGGGAGGGTATTTTTAGAGGTGCCCTATACTTCAAAGCAAAGAAATAATAAAGCTTGTGAGGAGTATAATCCGTTACAATTTGAAACAAACAGGATTTTACTTGAAAAATACAACCCTGATACTCTTAGGCGCAGGAAGCTCCTCAAGATTTAAAAGCACCGTTAAAAAACAGTGGCTTTATACAGGAGAAACACCGCTATGGCTACATGTAGCAGAGCATTTTGAGAAGACAGCACTCTTTTGCGACATCATCATTGTCTCCTCCGCCGAAGACCTTGCCCATATGCAGCACTTTGCCGACTATAAGTATGTGCAGGGTGGTAACAGTAGGCAGGAATCTTTAGCGAATGCCCTCAAGCATGTTGCGAGCCCTTATGTGATGGTGAGCGATATAGCACGATGCTGTGTCCCCGAAGAGATGATACTGCGTCTTTTGGAAGCACGGGAGAGCGCAGCCTGCATTGTGCCTGTACTTTCGGTAACAGATACACTCTACTTTGACGATGCACCCATAGACAGAGAGAAAGTGAAAGTCATTCAGACACCACAGTTGAGTGTTACAAAACTACTGAAACAGGCACTGAAAACAGACACACTCTTTACAGATGACTCTTCTGCCATTGCTTCTTTAGGTGAAAAGGTACATTTTGTGGAAGGCTCTGCAGATGCCCATAAACTCACCACACAGGATGACTTGTCTAAATTACCCTGTTTAAAACCTGCATCCTCTAAAACCCTGACCGGATTTGGTATAGACACACACCCTTTTGAAAAAGGAAAACCTATGGTACTTTGTGGTGTCGCCATAGATGTTGATTATGGTTTTAAAGCACACAGCGACGGAGATGTGGCCATCCATGCACTCATTGATGCACTCTTGGGTGCGGCAGGTATGGGTGACATTGGGGAACTCTACCCCGATACCGAAAGTGCCTATGCAGGGGCAGATTCAAAAGTCTTGCTCGAAGATACCGTCTCTAGACTCTCTGCTTTTGGCTATGAGATCGGTAATGTTGACATGACCATCATTGCAGAAGCACCCAGACTTTTACCCTATAAGAGTGAAATGAAAAAGACTTTGGCAAAATACCTGGGTCTGAGAGCCAATTTTGTCAACATCAAAGCGACCACTTCGGAAAAACTCGGTTTCATTGGCCGAAAAGAGGGTGTGACTGTCCATGCAGTAGCAAACTTAACATACAAGGTACTTCCCAGTGAAGTACAAAGATAGGAATAAAAAATGAAAATAATCATTGTAGAAAATGAACTCTATTTGGCACAAAGCATCGCTTCAAAGTTGAATGAAAACGGATTTGAGACTGAAATATTCTCCTCTATTAAAGAAGCGATGCAGAGTAACGGTGATGTCTATCTGCTTTCAACCAATTTACCGGGACAGAATACCTCACCCCTGATCACAAAATTTAAACAGAAGATCATTATTTTAATGGTCAGCTACATCAATAATGACACTGTATCTGAACCCCTTAAACTGGGTGCCAAAGACTACATTGTCAAACCTTTTATGATCGAAGAGTTGATGCGCAAGATAGAGCACTATCAGGAGTACCAGGAGTTGAAGAAGAAAACACTCCTTTACAAAGAGTATATGGAGAACCTTCTTCAGGAGATAAGAACCGATTTTGACATTGAGAAACTAAGCTCTCCACTTGTCATTCAAACCAATTATCAGCGCCTTGTCGACAAGATCGTTTTTGAGTATGCCAACCTGAGCAACAAATCTCTTTCCTTCCTTCCCCTGGGCAATAAAACATGGAAAGAGAAACTTGAAGAGAGCTCTCCACGATCACTTCTTTATATTACTGAGATACACATGCTTAAAAAAGCAGACAGGGACTTCCTGCTTGAAAAACTGAAACAGTATGACTTTATACTCTGCAGCACTTCAGAACTGGAGACAGAGTTTGAAACCATTACACTCAATACCGACTCGAAGCTTTATGACCAGAATGAGATCCTGACGATCGATGATTATGTCAAATTCATTGTCAACTCTTTCCAGTATAAGTTCCCGGACACTGAACTTTCAAAAAAGCTGGGTATTTCAAGAAAAAGTTTATGGGAAAAAAGGAAAAAATATGGCCTCTTCAAGAAAAAATAAATCACTCTACATCGATACAGAAGCACTCTCTTCCCTTGCTTTGGTACAGGCGGGACTGATCTCCCCTGTGAACAGACTCATGAACAGTGCAGAAGCACAGGAGGTAGATGAGACCAAACAGTATAAAGGTGTCCCCTTCCCTTTTGCCTTTGTGCTTGCACCCAATGGAGAGAAAAACCAGAAAGTGCTTCAAAGTCTGAAAAAAGATGAAGTGATCGACTTGATCAATAATGGTTCGAAAGTAGGTGAATTAACCGTTGAAGAGACCTTTAAGATCAGTATAGAACAGCGTCTCGAGAATATTTACGGTACTTCCGATATGCATCATCCCGGTGTCAAAAATACGATGTTGCGACTGGGAGAAATTGCTGTCTCCGGTGAGTACCGTGTCGAATACCCCATCATTCAGGACAATATCAGCCGTATTAAAAGCATGGTCACTAAAACGGGTGCCAAATTCGTCTCTTCCATGATGCTTGCGGCCAATCCTCTGAATCGTGCCCATGAACGAATGATCCGTCAGGCTATTTCAGACTCTGATCTTCTGGTGATCTTTTTACGTAAACCTTTCACCTCGGAAGGTCTGCGTTACGACATTCGTTATGATGCACTCAATACCTTCATTGACAACTTCATACCAAGAAGCAAAGTGATCATTATTCCTTTTGAAAATACCTATATCTTTGCAGGTTTCAATGAGTTGATCCTTGATGCCATTTTGGCAAAGAATTACGGCTGTGACCAGCTTGTCATAGGCAAGAACCATGGCGGATTGGGGCTCTATTACGACAAAAACCGTTTAAATACGGTGTTTGACCACTGCCGTGACATCAAGATACATATTAAAACCGTTGATGAATATGTCTACTGTGATACCTGCAAGACGCTGGTCAGTACAGAAACCTGTCCCCATGGTCAACACCATCATGTACACTACCATTCCGACTCTATTATGAAGTTGATACAGAGCGGGATCGTTCCCCCTCCCATTTTGGTAAGAAAAGAGGTATCAGCCAATATTCTGGCTTCCCTCTTCCCTGAAAGATTTGAAAACCTGCAAGAGATGCACTACTCACTCATACCGGGTTCCGGTCTGCTTGAGCAGCAGAGTGAAGAGCAGTTCTATTTGAAGCTGATAGAACTCTATCAGACTTCATCACTGACGTAAGGAGCCGATATGACATTACAAAAACTATTCCTCAGCTTTGGCGGTACGGGTCTTTCACCCAAGTCTCCGGATATCATCGCTACACTTACTGCACTGTTAACAGGTGTTGTGATCTTGCATTACTTTGGTATGGAAACACTCTTTATGCTTGCCTTTGCCACCACTGTCATCGGTATTCTTGAGATCAACAAACAGGAGAAAGCAACAGGGGAACACTGTCCCTCCTATATTGTTATTGACAAAGCAGCAGGGGTATGGCTCACATTGATGATCACCATCTCAACTGCTTCTGCCATGACTTACCCTTATGCCATTGTCTTGGCAACCGTATTAAGCTTTGCATCCTTTTATCTCTTCTATACATGGAAACCCTCAACCATTGGCTGGATAGAACGAGAACTCAAAGGAGGACTGGGTGTGATGCTCTCCAAGGTACTTGCAGGTATTGCAGGCGGTTTTTTAGCAGTCGTTATTTTAATGGCTGTGGAGAAATTTCTCTTTTAGGAGGAATGTACTCTCTGCATTGACACGCTAAGCGTTAAAGTAACTTTTGAAGTGTGCCATAGATAAGCGTATCATACACCTTCATCTCTTCTGCATCTACAGCTTTACCGGAACGAAACTTTTTATGGTACTTCTCCAACTCTTTTTTCAAACTGTCATCCAGCCACTTCTCTTTAAAAGAGCTCTGCATTTCAAACACGACTTTATCGCGTTTGGCATGGGAACGTTTGGCAATGACAGAAGTATGGTAAAGCAGTCTCCCCAATAAGATATAGGGAAAGTTCCTGTTCTCCATAGGACCGATCTCCAAGTACTTGCTTCCCAGTGTTTTACCAAACACTTTGATCTCCGAGAGTTCATTAAAAGCAAAATAGGCACCTACCCCACCGGCAACCGCACCTATGGCACCCCCGAGAAAGAATGTATGCCCTGCAAACAAAAGGTCGATCCCTGCACCCGTCACCGCACCGCTGCTCACACCCGTCATAAGAAGCTCTTTACGCGTCAAGCCAAAGAGAGAAGCCGAAGCTTCGGAAAAAAGATCCATATCGTCAAAGCTCAAAGGGTTTTGGTTTTTTTCCAAATGTTCGTGTTTCCAGATGCTTTCAATACTTTTTTGTGTATCGCTCTCTATGGCACGTAAGCTGTTTTTATAGTGTGTTTCAAGCTGTTTTTTCTGGGCTTCTGTTGCATTGTCTGATTCAAAATATAACGTTTCAGTCAGAGAAATGGCACTTTGCAGTGCCTGAGAGATCGCTTCACTACTCTGATGCAGCATGGCATCATAATAGTGCTGAAAAAAGTCCATAGAGGCTTTCACCGGCGCGGTCCACTCCTCTTTCAGCTGTGCCATACTTTCCAAAATTGACAAATGTTGTTCCAGACTTACATCCATAGGATTATAGGTTCTCACTATTTTAAAGTAGTGTCCCAATGCCCTTTTCCACTCTGCCGTATAATCATCTTCATCAATGTGGTTAATAAGTGCCATCGAAGGCTGCCCTGTCCAGCGCAAAATTTCCATCTCCGCTTCATACTCTTCTCCATAGGGTTTGGAAGCATCTACCACATAAATGATCCCTGCTCCCTCCATAATAGGTTCAAGGAGTTCGATCTCATCATTGAATTTGGGGTCTTCTTTGAAGGTATGAATAAAGGCATTCACGACCTCATACTTTTTATCGGCAGAGACATCATGCCCTTCCAGCCATTCCAGAGCACGCCTTGCTCTCTGGAAACCGGGGGTATCGAAAAGTTCATATATGACCTTCCCGTCTACTTTGAGAGGAAAGGAGCGTTTGACAGTCGTCGTACCGGGGGTATCTGATATCTGTACCGAATCATCCAGTGCCAGAGAGGAGACAATGGCACTTTTACCTTTATTGGGGTGTCCGACAACGGCAAATTTGGGATGTGTCATCTCTTCCATGCTTAAACCTTCAGCCAGACTTTTGGACTGTTCAGTCCAAAAAGTTTTCTTGCCCAGACATTCAAGTCCTTCTCTTTGCTTTGGTACTGCCTGCTTTGCGTACCCATAGGTGCTATGAGCACCTTATCAGTTTTCTGAAGCAGCATTTCAAGAAAATCCATAAAATCCATTGTAGGAGGTTCCCAGGCTTTCACATACAGCAGAACCTCTCCATGACAATGCTCCATAATACTTCTGTCCTCTTCCAGTGTATTTGCACCCCCGGTTTCATAGAGGGCAGGAGAGATCACCTCTGTCGTTTCATTGATGACCGTTAAGGCTTGCCTGTCAATGGCCCATCCCAGGACAGCATCATATGAGCGGTCAAAACGATCTATAGTGCGGGGATAGAGCACCTCTTCTGAGTTAAAACCTTTCTCATGTGTACTGGCGCGTGTAGAGATAAGCGGTTCATTCATATCGTGTAAAAGTGCCTGTGCCCCTTCAAGTGTCAAAAAAGAACGGGCTATGGCTCTTTTAAGTCCAAAGACACTCAGTGCATAGACGAACAGACGCAGGACCAGGGCATAAAAAAGTGTCGCAAAGAGAAGGAATTTCCACCATTCACCTAAAAAAGAAGCATTGCTTATCATCTCATCTGCAAGCTTTTCACCCAGCCTGTAATACTGACTCTGTTCAACAAGTTCCACAGAGGGTACCGCCCAGGGGAAAAAGTCTCTCCATGCAAATGCAAGGGTATTTAAAAACGAATGAAAACTCTCCGGACTGACCGAGAGCGTGGTACTCCAGGCGAACGCAATGTCTCTTGTGGCCACCACACCCAACAGTGCCAGCAAAAGCCCTAAAGAAAAACTAAGTGCGATCATTTGTGAACGTTTTATGACCAGCCAGTTCAGTACCAAAGGACTGACCTTCAAATCTGATAATGAGCCTTTTAACTGTGTTTCCAATTTATTTGGCAGCAAGGAGACCATGCGTTCCATCCAGTAGGCCGGAGAGATATGCACAAGAATGCTCTGCGCACTGTTTGCCCGCAGCATGGAAAAAAGTGCCAGGAGCATGGTAAACAGCGGGACAAAGATCACCATAGCCATAAAATAGATGACATTCACAGGCTCATGTCCGTTATAACTCAATAACCCGACACCGGACAACAGTCCCAGTATAAAAGCAAAAACAGAGAGTGTCAAAGTGATACCGTAAAGATAGGAAGAGAGGGTTTCACTCAAAAGAGGCTTCTTCAGCGTCACGCGTTTTTCAGAAGCCCATTTTAAAAGTTGTTGAAGCGGCTGCTTACTCAGCTCCGGAAAAGTAAGCCCGAAATTTCGTCTCTCTTCTCTTGTACTCCTGTCTTGCTGCAATACTTCATAGAGATCCAAATAAGCTTTTAAATTCATCACGTTCAACGGCCCTACTTGTGATCAGCAGGACAACCATAAATAAGACAGCGCAAATGCTCTTTGTAGGCATCATGGTCATAACTGTCCACACGTGCTACACCTTCATCAAAGGCTGCCTTTGCTACAGCAGAGGAGACCCAGATGAGTACTTCTTTGTTGAACGGCAGGGGAATAATATGATCTTTACCATACACGATATCGTCTTTATGATAGGCTGCCTTGACATAATAGGGAACCGGCTCTTTAGCCAGTGCCGCCAGTGCTTCTGCCGCAGCCATTTTCATACCTTCCGTGATCTTTCTGGCTTTGACATCCAGTGCCCCTCTGAAAATAAAAGGGAATCCCAGTACATTGTTGGTCTGGTTCGGGAAGTCTGAACGGCCTGTTCCCATAATAACGTCATCTCTTACCTCTTTCACTTCTGAAGGGAGTATTTCGGGGACAGGGTTGGCTAATGCAAAAATGATCGGTTCAGGTGCCATTTTGGCTACCATCTCTTTGGTCAGTGCTCCCGCCTTACTGAGTCCGAGGAACATATCTGCCCCTTCAATAACATCATCAAGGGTTTTCGCGTCAGTCTCAACAGCGAATTCCACTTTGTATTTGTTCAAGTCATCTCTGGAAGTAGATATCACCCCTTTCGAGTCACACATGATAATATGTTTGACACCCAGCGCTTTATACATTTTGGCACAGGAGAGTCCTGCTGCACCTGCACCATTGACGATCACCTTGATCTCATCTACTTTCTTACCTGTGATATCAAGCGTGTTCATCAAACCTGCCGTGGTAATGATCGCCGTACCGTGCTGATCGTCATGAAAAACAGGAATATCAAGTTCTTCCTTCAGAATTCGCTCTATCTCAAAACATTTCGGTGCTTTGAT
Organism: Sulfurovum sp.; assembly: GCA_027071315.1. Taxonomy (GTDB): domain Bacteria; phylum Campylobacterota; class Campylobacteria; order Campylobacterales; family Sulfurovaceae; genus Sulfurovum. The sequence goes on along the minus strand of JALSUP010000064.1, from coordinate 69,034 downwards.
ATCTTCAAGGTTAATACCTCCAAAGGTAGGAGCAATCGCTTTACATGTTGCCACTATCTCTTCAATAGAGTGGACATCCAGTTCAATATCGAAAGCGTCTACATTGGCAAATTTCTTAAAAAGAACCGCCTTTCCTTCCATCACAGGTTTCGAGGCTAAAGGACCTATGTCTCCCAGTCCAAGTACCGCTGTACCATCTGAAATGACGGCAACAAGATTGGCCCGGTTGGTATATTCAAAGGAGAGATCTTCATTTTCGGCAATTTCAAGACAGGGGATAGCAACACCCGGAGTATAGGCCAGAGAGAGTTCATGCTGTGTTTCACAGGGTTTTGTGATATCTATACCTATTTTTCCGTGTTTATGGTATTCAAGTGCTTTTTCTTTTGTAATTTCAGACATTTACCGACCTTTTTTTAATGTATCTACAGTATTGTATTATACTCCAAAGATGGTTAACGCTGAGTCATCCCTCTCAAAAGGTGATCCGTGAGAAGAGATATTAAAACTGTTTATGCGGTCTATTCAAAATACTCTTCAATGATCTGAGGGAAAAGCTTCATGGTTTTTTCTGCTTTGTCTATCTTTGGCTGAAATATTTCCTTTGAGGTAGGAAAAGAGGTCATCAACTCCTGATAAATAGCAATTTTCTCATGCATATGATTTTCAAGGGCATCCAGTACCGCCTGCATATTTTCCTTTGAAGTGGCATACTTCATTAAAAGTTCAAACATACGTTTACGCGGGTGGATCGCCATAGAATCTCCAGCCTCCAGAGCAATATCTTTAATGTCCCAGCGTGAAATATAGATACCGCTTACATAGGGAGCGACCAATTTGGCATAAAGTGCTTCCGTATAAGAAGGATAATCTTTAAGATCAGTCTCTTCATCACTGCTGCATGCACCATCGACACATGCTTCTTCATTAATGTTAAAATCCTCAAACTCTTTTCTTAAATCATGTAAATCTTTATCTTTCATCTTACGCTCCTATTAATAGTGGTATCTCATCCACATCTATTTTTGCATCAAACCAACGTGCAGCAAGCAACATCATTTTGGCAGCAAACAGTATATTATCATCTAAAAATTCTGCCTGTTCAAACAGGGCTTTTGAGGCATCCTGTAAACAGAATCCTTTGACTTTTCCCTCTTCTACTTCAATGAAATCCACATACCCTTCACGTTGGGCAACTGTATCTAAACTATCACAATACTCCAATGCCTTCTTCGAAAATTCACGTTCTATCATCATTTTATCAACTTTGGACTGACCCACATTCTGCATCGTAAAATCAAAGTGTTCATCACCAATATTCAAGGCAATGGCAGTGGCATTGATCTGCTGGTCTTTGAGGATCCTGTTGAAATATTTTCGCATATACCCTGTCTGGGCATTGTAGCCGAGAATGGTGCAAAGACGGGTATCCGGTTTGATCTCTTCTGGTCTCATAACTCTTCATCCTCTTTCTTCTGTGCTTCGAGGGCTGCCTTTTTTTCAGCTTCCATCTGCTTTGCATTGCTGTGTAAAAAGAGTGCTTCTTCCTCTTCTACCGCACAACGGGGACAAGTAAGCTCCCCTCCCGTATACGTAAAGTAGTTGGCACACTCATTACAGCGTTTGACTTCAAATGTCGCCAAAGTACGCTGCGTTGAATCAAAAAACTCTTTGGTTTCAAAGCCCGGCTGCAGGTGAATAGCATCAGGTTCACAGACATCATGGCAAAGATGACACTTGACACAAAGCATTGCATCAAAGTTAATGACCGAGAATTTCCCGTTCGAGCTCAAAGCTCCGGTAGGACAGATACGATAACAGATCTGACAGTTGGTACAGTTGTCATCTATATACTTCTGTGAGACAAAGCTGATATCACTCTCTGCCAATACTTCAAAATTTTCCGGTGTTTCTACACGTTTCAATGCTGTAAAAAGGATCTTCCGTTTATCCGGTAAGTGCTTATTCTTGATCTTGTCGATCACATTTTGGTCAATGTCGAAGTTGTGCAGTTCATCTGCTTCTACCGCCTGATCAAATGCATATTTATGTTTTGCCACACCTTCCAAAGAAGCATTTTTAGTAAAAAAATCTCGTCTTGAACCTTCTTTACTCTCCTCCTCTGCTTTTTCGGCAGAGACATCTGAAAGTGTCTCTTTGACCAACGCTTTTTCAAGGTTTGTCTCTATAACTTTATCGGAAAAAGAGGAGAGCACATAATTAGCTTCTTCAATGCGTAACTCGATCACTTCGAGTAAGTGGGATCCTGTTTCATAAGGCGTAAGATCGATCGTTATTGCTTCATGGCTGGCTGTAGCCAGAGAGATAAGATGTTCCACACTCAGGACAGAAATACAGGGCACATTCAACTTTGAAGAGATCAAACGTACTTTGGATTCCAGAAAGGTAAAGAAAAATTCTGTCACAGAAAAATCTGACAGTGAAAAAGCAGAGGTAGGACAGGCACCGACACAGGCAGCAGCTTCCACTCCTGTCGATTTTGCAAAAGAGGGAAGCTGTTCTACGATCTCAACACTTTCAGGGCAGGCATCTGCACACTTGGTACAGATGGAAAGTTTACTGGTAGCTCTTACACAGAGAGCAGGATCTAAATGTAACTTCATCGCTTATGCAACATCTTTACAAGAGTTTGAAAGTGCTTCAGTAATATATTCATAATCACTCAGAAGGAATTCCAATGTCAATTCTGCACCATCATGATACAGTGGTGTTCTTGACTCTCTCTTCATATTGATCAGGAACATTGATGCCCACTCAAGAAGGTGGTCTTTCAAGAATCCTTTTTGTATCTGGTAAAGTTCGCAGATCCCCTCCTGGTCTTCTGCTTCCAATGCTTTAAGCTGTGCATTACAAAGCATATACATGAACTCCAGTTCGACACCGATGTGGTCGCCACTGACCACTCTTGCTTTTTCAAGCTCGACTTTAAAATCCAAAGCATCATACAGTTCTATTACAGGATTCCCGCCGCCGCTGTCGATCATTTGATCATCTCTGACATAAAAACTCTCATACGGTACCATATGCATTAAAAAGAGATTGGCATAATCTACATTGTATTGCTGTTCAATCAACTCTTTGGTATTAAAATCTTTGCGTTTAGACCAGGTTTTGTAATTTGGGAAAAGTGCAAGCATCTGCTCATCTTGCTCAATCTCATTCAAAAAGGCTTCATCAGCTTCGGTGATCATCAATCTTGACATCAATGCATATAAAGCGATTCTATTTTTTAATTCCTGTTTCATCTCTTCCATGTTAACCCTTTATGGTTCATTATTGTGTGCGAACTATACCACTTTCAAGATAAATGCAACTTAAGGGAGAGTGCTAAAAAAATTTATCTGGAAAATTGTATAAGTAGTGTGTGTAGCAGTAACCCACCAGAGAGGAAGTCTCCTTCTCTGGGTATAGGGTAAAACGTTATCCTTTGATATCTACAGAATACGCTTTAAGTGACAATGGTACAGCAGGTCTCTTCATGTGTACCGGTCTTCTGAGTTTATCACCTGCCTGGAGCGGACGAGTCAAGTCATCTCTCCATGCCTGGTAGACTTTCATGTTGTTTTCATAATTCACATAAATGTCACCGATCTTGTCAGATGCAGCAGCCTTTTCAATACGTACCTTCTGGTGCCAAGCGTGGTTACCCGCGATCGGATCCGGATGAGAAGGAGCTACGGCATTTTGCCAAGAACCTGAAAGACCATCCCACCAAATGTTGTCAAGGTCTTTGTTGTACTCTTTAAACTGCCATGTATCTCTACGTGCTTCCATTCCCTCAATGATTCCCTCTTTAGGTTTCATTGTACCGATCTTACCATCCATGGTCATATCGAAAAGTGGCGCACCCAATCCAAGGACACCAAGCTTATGCTCAAATCCCGGGATCTCAACAGCATTGGTCAATTTCCATCTACCTGCGTGGTGAGAACATTGAACAACACCAGGCATAGAACCTTCTGTCGGTACAGCCATCGCAATAAAGTAACCTGACTCAAGGTCTGAAACTGTATCTTCAATAGTGACCTTAACTGCATCACCTCTTTTAATACCAAGACGTTTTGCATCTTCTGTGTTGATCCAAACCGGGTTATGGTTTTGAGAGATCTCCATCAAGTGCTTGGAGTTGACTGAACGTGTATGAATATTGTATGGCAATCTAAATACAGTGTTCATTGCAAACTCGTTGTCTTTCTTCATAAAGTCATGGTGCACCTGAGTAACAAGGTGTGTCATGTCTTTACGTTCCTGTGCATTTCTAGGATAGATAGGTATCGCGTATTCAGGCCATTTCCACTCAGCAAACCACTTGGAGTAGAATTCAAGCTTACCGGAAAGCGTATGGAAACCTTGTTTGATCTCACCGTCTACTTCAACACCAATGGCTTTCTTACCGCCAAATACATGGTCTTCAACCAACAATGTACCATACTCATCTATCTCAACATCAGACTCATCATACTCATGACCGTGAGCAAAGTATTTGTCATCAACTTTCTTAAGTGGTCTCTCCTGCGGTCTGAAGATATGATCTTCTTCCAGCCAGGTACCTCTGTCCCTCATGAAGTAATAGTTCGGATACTTCGAGTCAGGGTAAGCTGCTTTCGCTGCTTTTCTGAGGTTAGGAAGTTTGTCCAACGCTGCCTGATACCACTCAGGGATCGTAACCGCTCTTGTAGGATCTTCTTTTGAAGCCCAGTATTTTCTAACACCCAGTGAACCATCAGGGTCAACATGGTGAACCATGATATTTGCCCAGAACTCTACCTCTTCCCAGATCTCACCGAGACCGGCATGGATATGTGCTTCCAGGGTTGCACGTGCTGGATCTTTTGGCGTCCATCCCAGTTTTTCAAGTGCTACACGAAGTGCAGGGTTTTTAAAGCTCAACCATCTTGCCGGTTTTGTAGGCTCAGATGACTGGTCATGTCTCTCACCTGCAAGTCCTACAGGAAGAATAAAGTCACAGAACCAGTTCGTCTCTGACCAGGTTGGAGAGAGGTTGAAAGTTAACTCAACTTTGTCTTCTCTTTTCAATGCTTCTATCCATCTGAAACCGTCCGGGTTGATCCAGACAGGGTTATACATACGAGGGATCCATACTGCCAATTTCTCAGGGACATTCAGTCCTTTTGAATTCCACTTGTTTCTCCACTCATCATCCAGAAGAAGGTGAGGAAGAATATGAGACATCTCATACGTTGAAAGCGGATACTCAGGTGGCCATGCCAACTCATTCCATACATCAACTCTTGGAGGTCTTTCTCCTGCTACCGCAGCAGCATCACCTTTACCATTGACGGAAATAACGTGCCAGTGGTGAAGTCCAACACCACCGATATTTCCAGCCATCGCACCACGAAGGGCAATAGGAAGGAAACCGGCACGTGTATTCATCCATCCGCCTTTGTGACCGATAGTACCTGCTCTCCATAAGAAAGTAGAGATCTGATCACCAGCATCAATGAACATTTCGAAAAGCTCATCAAGTTTATGATCAAATCCTTCCATTTTACACTCTTTGACCACAAAGTCTTTTGTGTATGGTGAGTAGATCTCTTTAAGCATCTTGATAAAGCTTTCATAACTCTCATCCTGAGGTACTTCACTCATATAGCCTTTAGAGACCATCAGTGACAACTGCGCTTTGTCAGTCATAAGCTGATCCCAGTTGACCCAGTTCTTAAAGAAGGCATGGTTCACAAGATCTTTACCGTGAATATCTGTCTCATTCAAAATTCTGTTTGCAAGGTGCAGATAAAGTGCTGCTTCTGTTCCCGGCCAGATCGGTATCCAAAGGTCAGCAATACCTGCTGAGTTGGAAAGTCTCGGGTCCATAACAACGAGTTTTGCACCTTTTCTTCTTGCATCGGCAATATAACCTGCTGATTGCTGGAAGTAGTGACCTGCGTCCGCTGCGTGTGAAGACTGAAGCAGTACAAGTTTTGCATTTGCCCAATCCGGTGAGTTTCTGTCATCATTTGTCCACTGGATCGTACCCTCTCTTGCACCTGCAGAACAGATGTTTGTGTGGGAATCATATCCATCACAACCCATTGAGTGAGGTACACGGTGACCAAAACCATTTTCATTCGGACGACCAACGTGATACAAGATAGACTTTCGTGACATTTCATCACCGACTTTAAGCGTATCGTGCATCTTCTTACCGATCTTCGCCATTGCTTCATCCCAAGTGGTTCTTACCCACTTACCTTCACCTCTTTTAGAACCTGGTGCTCTCATTAGTGGGAAAGGTATTCTGTCCGGATCGTACATTTGCGACTGGGCTGCATATCCTTTGGCACAGTTTCGACCACGGGAACCTGCGTGAAGCGGGTTACCCATATATTTTTTCACAAAAAGATCTTTAGGATTTTTTGTTCTTTTGTATTCACCGATCTCAACCCATGCTGTCAATCCACACTGTGCTTCACAGTTTGAACATACTGTTGGTACAAGCATGAATTCATTGACTTTGATCCCTTTTGGGTTAGCGTCACTTACAACACCGTTACGTCCTGTTCCCCCTCTTTTCCAGTCATCACCGTCAAGCTCTTTAAAACTGTCCCAGTTTTCTAATGGTGGGTAGAAAGAAAGTGTTTCAGGAGTGGCAGTAAATGATTTTTTATCTTCTGCCACAGCGGGTGTTTCTGCAATTGTTTCAAAAACACCTACAGCCAAAGTTGCACCTGCAACTGTATAGGCTGTTCCTTTAAGGAATCCTCTTCTACTTTCTATAAAATTATTGTCATTTTTCATTGATTTTGTCATAGATATCTTCTCCTTAACTCAAGTTTAGCATTTGTGGGATTTTAAGCCATACATCTTTTGCCATGTATAGCCCTACCAATGCCAAGATTGCTGCAAATCTAAGCAGCGTTTTATTATCACTCTTCATACTGCTGACAGCAATGAAGAATGGGATGATAAATCCTAGTACCATACCAAACCAGAATTCCGTATTGTAAGCACCACCGGCATGTACAAATGCTAAAGTTGCTTCTGCTTCAGATGATTTAAATGAGAAGAAATACTCACCCATATACATCATGAAAGAGAAGAATGTTGCAATTGCAAGTACCAATGCAAGGTCTTTTCTTGCTTCAGCACTCCACTTATTCGAAATAAGAATAAGTGCAGATGAACCGGCCATAAATGCTGCCCACATCATTTGCATGACTTCTGCAGGTGCCTGCCATAACTCTCTTGCTGATGATTCAGCCATAATGATCGCCGTATACAAAGTAACAGGAATCGCAAGGAAAACAACAAAAGGGAAGATCTTCTCATAGAAAGGAGAAATACCTCTTATAGATTTTGCAATACCACAGTTCTTTCTGAAATCAGGATACGCGTCAAACCCACCGATAAGCATCATTACAGTAATAAGACCTGTAAAGAGTGATGCCATCCATGCGCCAACTGTAATTGCTGAAGTCCAGTGCGGGTGCAAGAAGATATTCACCATTCTATATGGGTGGTGAAGGTCAGTTAAAGTAAACAGTAAGAAAACATTCAACGCGATAAACGCGATAAGTGGCATCATCCATCTTAAATTAGGCATCTCTTCTTTTTTATGTCTGTAAAGCAGAAAAGCACCTACAAGAATGACTCCCGTACCGATACTTTTTGCCCACATATTCAATGTGATCATCCAACCCCAGATAATTCCTGGAAGTGCGACATCCAATGTTACAATAGCCTGTGTTGCATTAATTCCATGTTCTACCATTAGTGACCTCCTTCTTCTTCATATGATTCATGTGCATTGTTATCAAAATCTATGAAACTTCTGTTATCAAGTTTTTCCTCACCCTTAAAAGGCTCAAGGAATCTGTCAATGACACCTTCATGTGGATTACCGATATGCTTCAGATGCGTAATGTTGTTAAAGAGACTGTATCCCTCAATTCTTTGCTGCGCAAGCGGATTCAGTGTCTGGTTACCACCACCGACATAGAAATGTTTAGGGCTGGTATGTTTTTCAGGTTTACGTACCTGAACAGCACCCTGATGTTCCATGATATAGCGTGAAATATGACTGTTGTCATCATCAATATCACCGAAGATATTTGCCTGTACAGGACAGATAACAACACATGCCGGCATCATACCGGACTCAACACGGTGTGCACAGTAGGTACACTTGTCTGCTGTATTTGTTTCAGGGTCCATATAGATCGCTCCATAAGGACAAGCCATCATACAACCTGCACAACCGATACATCTTGCGCTATCTATGTTTACAATACCATTTTCAAGATAGTGTAAGGCAGATACCGGACAGATGCGCTCACATGGCGCAGATTCACAATGATTACAGCGTAACGGTGTAAAAGATCTTGATGTGTCCGGGAATGTCCCGATATCAATATATTTTACACGTAAACGCCAAGAGCCGAGTGGAACTTCATTTTCCACTTTACAAGCCACTTCACAACCTTTACAACCCATACATAGGTTAAGGTCAACTAAGAAACCTAGTTTCATATTTACTCCTCGATATTAATTATCAGTATAAACAGGCCATTTCTGACCTCTACAATGAATACTTTTTATTGTATTACAAGTCAAATTAACTCTCAATGAGTTTTCATGAATTCATTTTCATTTCTGCCAAATGTAACACCTGGTGCACTATTTCATGGCTTTAAAGAGTGATCATACAGTATTTTTCATATGCCTGATAAGATAATTAAATGTTATTAAGAGTCATTGACTCCCAATTAAAATCACGGAGAGTCAGGGTTATATAATAGACAAATAATTAATATATGCTATGATTATATTTTAAAGGAGAATGTAGAGCCGACATCAATTTCAGAACTAATCTCAAGCTGACTTTGATGCATAGACAAGATCGTTTTAACAATTGAGAGTCCAAGTCCCATTGAGTTGTCCCAGTTGTGTGTACCGGAACGGTAGAATTTTTTGGTAACATTATTCATATCTTTTGCGCCGATCCCTACACCTTTGTCGCTCACTGAGACCAACCCGTCATACACCGTGACAGTGATCTCTTCTTTGGAGTACTTAAGGGCATTTTCTATTAGGTTCTTCAATACGACATCGATCAGAGTACGGTCCGCTTCAACACGGCAGGATTTCCCCTCCAATATAATTTTACGTCCTTTGTATTTCTCTTCTATAGAGCGTTTGACCTCTTCACTCAGACTATAGAGATCAAAGGTACTTTTATGCAGTGTCGCTTCACCGCTTTCAAACTTGTTCCAGAGTATAAGACGGGAGAGCAAAGCTTCTATTTTATTACCGTTGTTGTAAATCTTGGTTAAAAATTTCTCTTGCAGCGGTTTTGGAATATCAGGATCTTCCTGAAGCGTCTGTGAATACCCCATAATGGAGGCGATAGGGTTTCTGAATTCATGTGCAATGGCGGAGATCATATCACCGCGCTGTCTGTTTTTGAGTTTGAGTTTCGCATTGTAGCGCTGCTTGATCTCTTCACGTTTTTTGGCAGAATTCAGTACTTTAATGAGATTTTGGTTGATCTCTTCAAATTCCCTGGTAAAAAAGTGTGTCTTATAGTCGATCTTGTCTACATTTTCAAGGTTTTTCAAATAGTCAGCAATAATAACCAACTCTTTTTGCATACGGGAAGTAACAGAGTAGATAGAAAAAACAAAAACAGAAAAAGAGGTGCCCAGAATAGCAATTGCGATCCAGGCTGTACGCTGTTCTCCAATGACGAGAAGCAGCAAAGCGGAGAAGAGAAGAAAGATCGTTACAGCAATGGTCACAAGCCTTGCCATCGCATACTCTTTTAAACTGGGATGGGAAAACACGATTTCTCTATCTCCTTGCAACGCAGTGCATTATTTTACCTTGGCTGACACAGAGGTGATCTCTTTGACCATAGCAGTAAATTCTTCTTCAGAATAATAGCCTGCCACTTTACTCAGCACTTTTTTGTCGGCACTCATAAAGAAAATGGTCGGAACACCGTCTATGGCCGGTAACATTTTCATGGCGGCACTGTCTTCTTCGGCTACCTTCACAGCAACATAAGGTTTTAGTACAGTTTCTACACTCTTTTCGCTCAGCGTACGGTGTTTCATTTTCTTACACCAGCGACAGTGCCCCCCTTCAACAAAGACCATTACATTTTTCTGCTCTTTCTGAGCCTTGATAAAGGCTGTTGAAAGGTCTTTTTGCCATGCAATGTCAGCAAAAAGGGAGAGGGGTAAGAGGAGGAGGATCATTAGGTTTTTTTTCATTTTCTTTCCTTGGACTGCCTAGGCAGTGAAATCTTTAACAGTCTCTTTAAAAATGTCATAGAGTCTTTCTACTTCAACGATCGTTGTTGATTCATTCGGTGCATGGATGGTATCGTTAATGACACCGAACTCAACCACATCTATGCCAAATGCCCCCATGAAACGTGCATCGGAAGTACCGCCAGCAGTAGAGAGTTTTGTCTCTATGCCTGTCAATTTTTCAATACTCTGACTCAAGACCTTGACGATCTTCGAATCTCTTTTTGTGACGAAGGGGTAAGACCCCTGTGTCAACTTCAAGTCATACGTCAAATCTTTAAAGAGTTCTGCAATATGCAGTTTAATCTCTTCCTGTGTAGTCTTGGTGGAGTTTCTCACATTAAACATAATACGCAGTGAATCGGGTGTCACATTGGTCACTTCCATACCACCGCGTATGTCTGTAATGACCATTTGGCTTGGCGCAAAATCATCATCACCGTCATCTAAATTCACACCTGCGATTTTATCGAGTATGGGTGCCAACTGATGTACCGGGTTAATGGCTTTTTCAGGGTAAGCAGCATGTCCCTGTCTGCCCTGTATGGTCAAATACCCGTTAATAGAACCCCGTCGTCCGATTTTAATGGCATCACCAAAAATACTTTCGCACGTCGGTTCGGCAACGATACAATAATCGGGAAGTAAATTGAGTGTCTTGAGGTGTTCGAGCATGATCACCGTACCGAATTCTGCTTCACCCTCTTCATCGGAAGTGAGAAGAACAGAGAGTCGCCCTTGAAAATCTTCTGTCTCTTTAAGTGTTTGGACAAAAGCGGCCACACCGGATTTCATGTCCTGGGTACCGCGGGCAAAAATGCGCCCTTCCTTTATGACCGGTACAAAAGGATTGGTGCTCCAACTGGAGCCTGCAGGTACCACATCAACATGACCTGCAAAACAGAGATGTTCACCTTCAGAGAATTTCTTTGTCAGAAAAAGGTTTTTCACACCCTCTTTGTTGAAATAGACAGCTTCATAGCCATCCAAGTACGATTCAATGAACTTTAAAGAGCCGGCATCATCCGGGGTGAGTGATTCAAAGCTTAAAAGCTTTAAAAGAAGGTCAATGACATTCATTGATTATGCAGTCTCACCGCTATAGGTCATGATACCGCCATAATGATTGATCGCATTTTTATGACCATTGCTTTGAAATACATTGGCTACCTGTCCGCTTCTGCTTCCGGTACGACAGGTAAAGATCAGGTTTTTGCCCTGATATTCATTGAAGATCTCTTCTGCCCAGGCCTGAAAACTTGATGTCGGCTTCAAAAGGTCTACCCCGCTGATGTGTGAAGAATCATACTCATACTGCTCACGTACATCAATCAGTGTAAAGTCAACTTCACCCTTGGCTCTGGCATCTAAAAGTGCCTGTAATTCCTGTGAGTTGACATCTTGTTTTGTTAGTAATTCCTGCATGGTCTCTCCCTTATCTTAGAAAATAGTCGCGTATTATACCGAAAAAATATTTTCTTAAAGGGTTTTTATAGACTTTCCATCGTCTTTTTCATCTGTTCAGCGACATATTCAGGTGTACAGAAAATACCACAGTGACATTTTCCCTCTTCAGGGATCTCTTTCTCAATCGCTTGTGGACAGGGACAGACTCTGTTATCGGAAGAGATGAATTTTCCTTCATTTTCCGGATCCGGGTCTACCATGAAACAGGGACAGAATCTTTTTCCGTAAAGCATTTTATGTCTGGCCAGTCCCATTGTCACACCTTCATTGACATCATCCATCGGGTGATACTCGTATCCGAATGTTTTACATACCTTGTCCGTGAATTTTTTTGTTTTTGCCATCTCTTTCAGGAACTCGGGAGAGCTCATGTCAATCTGTTTCATCATTATCTATCCTTGCTGTATTATATATATGTAGTTATATCTTAAACCAAATTAATATATAATGATACAAGTAATAACTTCTCTCACTAAAAGGCAAAACGTGCAAATAGATAACACTCTTTTGAAAAAACTTGAAAAATTATCGCATCTTCGTATTGATGATTCAAAGAAGGAAGAGGTCATGGGACAACTGACTGACATCCTCGGATATATTGACAATCTGAATGAACTGGATACAGACTCCCTCTCGGCTTCATTCTCAACACTCGAAGGCGGTACACCCCTGAGAGAAGACAAACCCCGAGAAGCAAACACTGTTGCAAAAGATATATTGACGCATGCACCTCAGGCAAAAGATGATTTCTTCATTGTCCCTGCCATCATAGAATAACCTCTATTTTATGCTAAAAATATACGGCATTAAGAACTGTGACTCGGTAAGAAAAGCACGGAAATATCTTAAAAATAACGCTATTGAACATACCTTTATAGACTTTAGGGAAACACCCGTTTCTCTTGAAGAGATACAGTCTTGGCTGAGAAAAACAGACATCAAAACCCTTTTCAATACAAGAGGGACAACCTACCGTACACTCAAACTCAAAGAGATGAACCTGTCAGATGAACAAAAAGTAACATGGATGGCAAAAGAGAACATGCTTATTAAAAGACCTGTGATTATATATGAAAATAAAATAATAGTAGGATATAATGAAAGCCAATATTCCGAAAACATACATTAATTAAAGGATCCACTTGTCCAATTTTGATATCAAAAAACTACTTCAAAGCGTTGTAAAATACGGTGCTTCCGACCTGCACCTGGTCAGCCGTACAGAACCGCAGATCAGACTTGACGGTGCACTGAAACCTGTGAACCTTCCAAAACTGACAGGAGAGGACATCGAAGAGATGTGTTACTCTCTTATTACAGAAAAGCAGAAACTGCAGTTTGAAGAGCATGATGAACTTGACTTTGCCGTACTCCTTCCTGGTATTGGACGATTTAGAGCAAACTACTACCGTACATTGGGAGAGACAGCAGCAGCCTTCAGGGTGATCCCTATTGAGATACCTTCTCTCGATGACCTTGGCGCACCCCATGTCTATAAAAAACTGATCAAAAGAGAAAAAGGCCTTATTCTTGTGACCGGTCCTACCGGTTCAGGTAAATCAACCACACTCGCCGCCATGCTCAATGAGATCAATTTACATGAACAGAAACACGTTGTCACCGTGGAAGACCCGGTGGAATTCATACACCCGAACAAAAAATGTGTCTTCTCACACAGAGGTGTGGGTGAAGATACAGCCAGTTTTGCCACTGCACTCAAATATGCCATGCGTCAGGATCCGGATATCATCCTGATCGGTGAGATGAGAGATAAAGAGACCATTGAAGCTGCCCTGACCGCAGCGGAAACCGGGCACCTTGTTTTCGGTACGCTTCACACCTCTTCTGCCGCGGGTACTATCAACCGTATCATCGATGTATTTACAGGTGATGAACAACCGCAGATCAGAGCCATGATCTCGACTTCACTGGTCGCCGTTGTGGCACAGGCCCTGATTCCGAAACTGGATGGGGGACGTATTGCTGCTTCCGAAATACTCGTGACGAACCATGCCATCTCCAACCTTATACGTGAAGACAAAGTACACCAGATCTATTCACAAATGCAGCTGGGTCAGGAAGGTACGGGTATGATCACCCAGAGTCAGGCACTGCTTAAATACATTAAAGAAGGTAAGATATCACGCGATGCTGCACTTCAGTATTCCAACAAGCCTGAAGAGTTGTTAAAAGCGGTTATCCGCTAGCAAAGCATTTTTATTGCTTTTTATAGATACAATACGAAATAATTTCTAAGCTAAGAGGGACGTATGGAAAACTTTTCAATGATCGACTTTAACTATTTTGATGTGACGATCGCAGCGATCGTACTTATTTTAGGCATCAAAGGCTTTATGAACGGTTTCGTGAAAGAGGTTTTTGGTCTTGTCGGTCTTATAGGCGGTGTCTACCTGGCATCGCGTCTTTCAGGAGATGCTGCGATGTTCATTGACAGTACCTTCCTACATATCGAAAATAATGCCCTGCTTAGGCTATTTGGGTTCCTCTCCATTCTTATTATTGTCTGGCTGGGTGCAACCATTTTAGGTTCCATCTTTTCCAAACTGACTTCTGTCAGCGGTTTGGGATTTCTCAACCGTTTTCTCGGCTTTGTTGCCGGAGGCGGGAAATATTTTCTTATTTTCGCGCTGATCGTCACCGCACTCTCCCATGTAACGCTTGTTAAAGACAATTTGGAAAAATACGTCAAAGATTCTATGCTCTACCCTTACCTTCTGAGTGTAGGTTCCAGTGTCATCCACCTTGACCCGAAAGATATCGGCTTACAAAGTTCAAGTGCCGGTGAAATGCTGAAAGAGGTTGCGAACATCAACACAAAAGAAGATGTCAACACGTCAGTGACCACTGAACAAAATCAAAGCACAGCACAGTAAAGGAAGCTATTATGATCACCTATCCACTTCTTTTGGAAAAGTTCAAAGCCTTACTGAAGAACAATACATTGAAGTTCACCAAGCAGCGTGAACTCATTTTAAAATTTCTCTATGAAAATGATGACCACTATGCACCTGAAGATATTTATATGCTTCTTAAAAAAGAAAACCCCAATATCAATATTGGTATAGCAACGGTCTATAGAACACTGACACTTCTTGAAAATGAAGGCATTGCCTCTTCCATCTCTTTTGGTGCCGCAGGGAAAAAATATGAGCTGGGACTTAAAAAGCATCATGACCACCTTATTTGTTCAAAGTGTGGAGACATTATTGAATTTTTCGATGAAACCATTGAAGCACAGCAGGAGATGATCGCAGAGAAGTACAACTTTAAAATGACAGACCATACGATGAAGATCGTCGGTCTTTGCGAGAAATGCCAGGACTAAGCAAAAACCACACTACCCTGAACATACAAAGCCACGCACATTTCGTTTGGGCATTCAGGACAAGATTAATATTCACCAACAGGAGACAACTTGATATTTGAAAATCAATATATTCAGGAACGAATTAAAAAAACCGAAATCTTAAAAGAGAAAGGGATCAACCCTTACCAGAACCAGATCAAAAAGGGCACACCTTCTGCCACTTTTTTAGCCGAGTGTCACTATGTCCATGACATCGACACCGATGAGATGAAAAAAGATGAGTCCAAGACTTATAGCCTTACCGGGCGTATCAAGTTTATCCGTATCATGGGAAAAGCTGCTTTTGCAAAGATCGAAGACGCGGACGGTCTGGTACAGGTCTACTTCAACCGTGACGACCTACCTGAGGGTTACTACAACGATGTGGTCAAAAAACTCTTTGAAGTCGGTGACATCATTGAAGTCAAAGGCTATCCTTTTGTCACAGGAACGGGTGAACTGACCCTACACTGCCTCGAAGTCAACCTCGTAACCAAAGCCATCTCTCCGCTGCCGGAGAAGTTCCACGGTATTCAGGACCAGGAGATCAAATACAGACAGCGCTACCTCGACATGATCATGGATGCGGATGTCAAGAACCGTTTTGTACTGCGCTCGAAGATCGTCTCTTCCATCAGACGTTTCTTCGAAGAGAAAGGTTTCCTCGAAGTTGAAACACCGATGATGCACCCAATCCCCGGCGGTGCCAATGCCAAGCCGTTCATCACGCATCACAATGCACTCGATGTAGACCGCTACCTGCGTATCGCGCCGGAGCTCTACCTCAAACGTCTCATTGTCGGCGGTATGGAAGCGGTCTTTGAAATTAACAGAAACTTCAGAAATGAGGGGATAGACGCTACGCATAACCCGGAGTTCACCTCTATTGAGTTCTACTGGGCCTACAAGACTTACATTGAACTGATGGAAGTGACCGAAGAGCTCTTCGACTATCTTTTTGACAATCTCGGGCTGGAGAGAACCCTGCCCTACGGTGATATGCAGATCAACTTCGCCACACCATTTGCCAAGGTGCCATGGGTAGACTCCATCGTAGACATTGGTGGTGTACCGAGAGAGGTAGCTGAAGATAGAGACGCAGGACTCGCTTACCTCAAAGAACGCAACCTCAAGACCGATGAGAACTGGACCCTGGGCTATGTACAGGCGGAACTCTTTGACGAATTTGTCGAAGGCAAACTCATTGACCCTACCTTCATTACGGACTACCCGGTGGATATCTCGCCTTTGGCAAGAAGAAGCGACAGCAACCCTGAAGTGACGGAACGTTTCGAACTCTTCATGGCCGGCAAAGAGATCGCCAACGGTTTCTCAGAGCTCAATGACCCGATCGATCAGTATGAGAGATTTAAAGGTCAGGTCGATGCCAAAGAGGCGACCGGTGACGATGAAGCAATGCACATGGACACAGACTTCGTCCGTGCGCTGAGCTACGGTATGACACCGACTGCCGGTGAAGGTATCGGGATAGACCGACTGGTCATGATGCTGACCAACCAGCACACCATCCGTGACGTCCTTCTCTTCCCTGCCATGAGACCCGAAACAGTACAGGAAAATGTCAAAGTCGATGCCGTGCATGTCTGTAAAAAATGCGGACACGATGTTCTCGAAGAACTCAAACCTGCCAAAAAAGGAAAAGGGATGTTCTGTATGGATGTCGCAGCCTGTAAAGCACGTGTTTCGGAGAGAACGTAAGCAACACATATGTAGTCGGCTGAAGCCGACCTTGCAAACAAAGAAAATACTCCTCTTTCATAACAAATTTAGATGAAATTGGCTATAAATACACATTAAATACTTCCCACAATAAGGAACCCAATGTCATACGCAATAGAAACATTTGACCCGGAGATTTTTCAAGCCATTGAAAACGAAAGAGAACGACAAACTGATCACCTTGAGATGATCGCATCTGAGAACTTTACCATCCCTGCTGTAATGGAAGCAATGGGTTCTGTGTTTACGAACAAGTATGCAGAAGGTTACCCCTATAAGAGATACTACGGCGGATGTGAATATGCAGACGTTGTAGAGCAGTTGGCCATAGACAGAGCTTGTGAGCTTTTTGACTGTAACTATGCCAATGTACAGCCGCACTCAGGTTCTCAAGCAAATGGTGCGGTCTATGCTGCATTGCTTAAAGCCGGAGAGAAGATACTAGGTATGGATCTGTCTCATGGTGGACACCTGACACACGGTTCAAAGCCAAGTTTTTCAGGGAAGAACTACTCTTCATTTACCTATGGTGTCGAACTTGACGGTCGCATTAACTATGAAGAGGTACTTCGTATTGCTAAAACGGTTAAGCCAAAGATCATTGTCTGTGGTGCTTCTGCCTATGCAAGAGAGATCGACTTCAAGAAATTTAGAGAGATCGCCGATGAAGTCGGAGCCATCCTCTTTGCTGACATTGCACACATTGCAGGACTGGTTTGTGCAGGTGAGCACCCTAGCCCGTTCCCATATGCAGATGTTGTGACAACAACAACACACAAAACACTTGCAGGACCTCGCGGTGGTATGATCATGACCAACGATGAAGATGTGGCCAAAAAGATCAACTCGGCGATCTTCCCTGGTCTTCAGGGTGGTCCATTGGTGCATGTCATTGCAGCCAAAGCCGTTGGTTTCAAATATAACTTGTCTCCAGAGTGGAAAGTCTATGCGGCACAGGTCAAAGCCAATGCAGCAGTCCTTGCACGTGTGTTAATGGAGAGAGGCTATGATGTTGTCTCCGGCGGAACAGACAACCACCTTGTTTTAGTATCATTCCTTGACAAAGAGTTCTCAGGTAAAGATGCCGATGCAGCACTGGGTGCCGCAGGTATTACTGTCAATAAAAATACCGTACCGGGTGAGACAAGATCACCGTTCGTCACTTCGGGTGTGCGTATTGGTTCTGCAGCATTGACAAGCAGAGGTATGAAAGAGGCAGAGTTTGAAATTATTTCAAACAAGATCGCTGATGTACTTGACGCTGTAAATGACACAGCACTGCATGCAAGCATCAAAGAAGAGATGAAAGCCTTGGCTTCCAACTTTGTCATTTATGAAAAGCCAATCTACTAAGGGCTTCCAATAAAAGTTTTTGACCTCGCATTCACGACGGACCATTACTACATAAAACGCCCCTCGATCGTCGAACAGATACAGTTCGACAATCGTACCTTCTATGCCAAGTTTGAACGCATGGAAGAACCACTTACAGAACTTCTCATTCAACAACACTTCAACAAACAGTACACCATTGCTGTCCCACTTCTTAAAAATGATCGTACCGATTATCTGGTCATGGAATACAAAGGAGAAGAGCATCAGCGTTTTTATTATCTGGTGAAGCATCTCTTTGCCACTATGAAGATAGATGCCTATCATATCTATCAGGGGAAAGATGAAGAGAAAATACAGGTCTTTATAGAGGTTGAGCAGCTGACTGTTGAGGAAGCAGAAGCACAGTTGGAGGTCATTTCTGACAACTTAAAACAGAAACTGACCAAACGCTGGAAATGTCTGCCGCTCTGCTCTTTGCCTGAAGATTACAATATCGTCACCCTTCCCTACAAAACTTTCGATTGATCACTCATCCACATTGCGGGAGAGTATATTTTTAAAGAGGTCACCCCATTGCGGGTAGTACCTGATCCGGAAGACCACCGTACTGAATTTGGCTTTGTCTATCAGATTGAAGGGTACTTGATAGCGCCAATTCACATTGAAACGTATTTTTTGTTTATTAGTTAGAGTACGTTCAATAGAGAGGGAGAGTCGTGACTCCACATCGAAATTGTCATCAAATTCACCATACTTGTCATCACTGTTGAAGTAGGTTCTAAGGACCTCTGCACCAAAGATGATACGGTGCCAGCTGTTCTCTTTAGTGTTGGAATTGAGGGTATAAATACCCAAAATACGCAGTCGTGCCCGCCAATTCTGTTCGCCCTCCCAGTTATCGGTCAGGTAACGCAATCTGTCTTCGATGCGAAAGTAGCCACTCACACCCCACTTGTCAAAAAACCCGTCGAAGCCATGGTAGTAGCTCACACCCAAGTATGGACGCACTTCAATGCTATCCTGAAAGGTTTGAAACTGATTGTATGCCGTAAAGAGTCCTGCGATGGCTGTGGTTTCCGAGGTCAGACCATAGGCAGCAGATGGACGTGCATAGACACGGTTCCTCTCATCGAGTCCATTTCTTCTGGAAGCTCCGATGATCCCCTGGACGGCATAACTCTCTGTTGAATACCACTGCGGATTGACTTCAAACTGATACTCTTCTGTTATCAACTCATCTGCAAAGGAGAAAGTATAGAAAGAGAGCACAAAACAAAGCAGACAAAAAAAGTGTGCCTTATGAAAAAGATATTTCAAAGTTGAGAAGAAAACCATGCACATTCCTTTACTGTTTTTATATCTTAACATAAAAGATCTGTTTTTTGAAAAATCATCATACACATTATGCTAGTTACGATACAATAAATCCAAAAAAGAGCAATGGATAGAAATGTTTGAAAAGATAATACGTTTTTTTGTCAATAACACCAGACTGAATTATTTTCTTTTTGCCTTTGTTTTTATTGCTGGTGTGGTCTTTTACACCAAAACACCCAAGGAGATCTTCCCCTCTTTTGAACTTGATATGGTCTCAGTCTCAGGGCACTATGCCGGTGCTTCTATTGACATGCTTGACAAAATGGCCGTCAAAGAGATAGAAAATGAGATCAAGAATATTGACGGCATTGACAAAATGGCGACCATTGTCTCCGCAGGGAAATTCAACATTATTCTGGAACTTGAAAAGAGGGTTGACAAATACAACACGGCACAAAAAGTCAAAGATGCCGTGACCCTCTCACGGCAGAACCTGCCCAATGACATGGATGAACCTGCAGTCAAAGTCCTCGAAGTCAAACGAAACCTTATGCGTGTGGCTGTCTCTTCCGACAAAGCTTCACAGGAAGAGCTCATTGACGCTGCCAATGCACTCAAAGACAAAATTACGTCACTTAAAAACATTTCAGAAGTACTCATTTACGGAGATTCGGACAAGTATTACGACATCCGTCTGGACTCGGAAAAACTGCGTGCTTTGGGACTCGATGAGAATGCCGTGGTGGCGGCACTCTCGGGACTCTCTTACATTTATCCCATCGGAACCATAGAAGACAATGCCAAAGGCTTTTTCTTTATCTCTACACATAATGGTCCAAAAGATGCCCAAAAGATGCTGGAGAGCCAGCTAAAGGTCAACGAAAAAACCTTTTTTCTCAAAGATGTTGCAACGGTTCAAAAGCGCTACGAGGACACCGCCACACTCTACTCCATTGACACTAAGCATGCACTTGACCTCAACATTAAACAGAGCAATAAAGGAAATGCACTCACCCTTTCCAAAGAGATTAAACGCCTGGTTCATGAAGCCAATGAAAAAAAGAGCAATATCAGTTATATTATTCACGATGACCGTTCTGCTGCCATTAAAGACCGTTTAAATATTGTCATATCCAATATTCTCCTGGGTCTCATTCTTATTGCACTTTTAGTCATGCTCCTCATTAACAAACGGATGTCCTTCATCATCACTATGGGGATCCCGACCTCTTTTGTGATGGGGGCTACCTACCTCTACTTTGCCGGATATACCATTAACATGATCTCTCTCATTGGAGTGCTCATTGCTTTGGGAATTATTGTCGATGATGCCATTGTGGTCTCGGAAAATATTCAACAGCATATTGAAGAGGGAATGGTACCTAAAGAGGCAGCGGTACAGGGAGCCACAGAGATGTTCAAACCCGTGACCATCGCTTCTCTGACCACATTATTTGCTTTCATCCCTGCCCTGATGATGTCGGGGACCATGGGAGAGGTGATCAAACTCATTCCTATTGCTGTCTCTGTACTGGTACTGGCTTCACTGATCGAGTCTTTTATCTTTTTGCCTATCCATGCGGCACATCTGCTTAAAAATGATCAGAAAACCACTTCCTGGGAACCGGCAAACCGTATCTACAGCAAGATCATTCACTACTTTATGCGTTACCGAAAAACATTTTTACTGCTTTTTGTCATACTCGTACCCCTCTTCATTGTTTTGGGTGTCAAAATGAGTAAATTTCAAATGTTCCCCCGTTTTGATGCTTCCACCATTACCATTGCTCTGAAAGCCAATGTCAATACGACCACAGAAGAGACACTTCACTATCTGACAGCCATAGAGAAAGCGCTGTATAAGAAAAGAGACTCTTTCTATATTGAGCATGTGGGTTCAGTGGCAGGGTGGAGACGGGATGCTTCCGGTAATTCTGAAACCTACCCTTATGTCGGACAGATACACATTGAACTTCAAAAGCTCAAAGCACAGAACTTTGTAGACAAATACATTACCCCTACCCTCTCGTTCTATTATGACTCTGAAGGAAGAACCAGAGAAGAGAAATCGGTCATCATTGCAGAGAGGTTACGACATTTTCTTAAAGAGAAAGGCTTCAAAGAGAAATTTCATTTGACCGACCTGGCAATTGTAGAGAAGAAAGTAGGACCCATCAAGTCTGACCTTAAGATCGGGCTTGTCTCCAATAATAACCAACTTGTCATGAAGTATGCCCATGAGATTAAAAAAGCCTTACAGGGTATGGATGGCATTGTCTCTGTCAATGATGCCATGCATTTCGGACGTGATGAAATTAAACTGCAGGTCAACGCTTACGGGGAATCTCTGGGACTCAATGAACAGAAACTGGGACTTCTGCTTTCCAATGCCTTTTTGGAACGGCGTATGTCACTTGCTTTTGACGACAATGATCTTTTAGAACTAAAAATACGAAGTACGCAAAAAGATTCCCTTGCTGCCCTCAAACATTTTCAGGTGAAACTCGACAACGGCTCTTTTGTCGCACTCAAAGAGATCGTTGACTTCCATACCATACGCTCTTTTGAAAAGATCATCAAAGACAATGGGGAAACCAATTTTTACATTTACGCAAACGTGAACTCGGCAAAGATCACCGCGACAGAAGCCCTGGAAAAAATTGACCCCATACTTGCTTCGGCAAAAGCAGAGGGCATTAAGATCATACTCAAAGGGGAGCAGGAAAAGAAAAAAGAGTTAAAAAGTGATATGATGCTGGCCTCTGCCGTTGCCATGCTGCTCATTATGCTCTCCCTACTCTACCTTTTCAACTCATTTAGGGAAACATTTATGATGATGTCTGTCATCCCTTTTGCATTCCTCGGTGTACTCATTGGACACTTTTTACTGGGACTGAACCTTTCTATGCCTTCCATCATTGGAATGCTTGGACTGTCCGGTGTTGTGATCAATGACGGTATTATTATGATCATGAATTTGAAGAAAGCAAACAATATGGATGAGATCTTTTATTATGCATCCAAACGCTTCAGACCTATCATTCTGACTTCCATCACCACTTTGATCGGTTTGAGTTCACTGGTCTTTTTTCCTACGGGACAAGCCGCCATATTTCAACCGATGGCAGTCTCTTTGGGCTTTGGACTGGCATGGGGAACCATACTGAACCTACTCTACCTCCCGGTACTCTATACCATTCTCAATCAGAAAAAGTTAGGTTTGAGTCAATAATCCATAAGAGACAATATCCTATATCTAAAGATTAATATAGATTAATATGATATAATTAATTCAAAATTATTTCCGGAGCTTTCCCCTCATGAACGACCATAACCTAGATGATCTGATCATCGATAATATTGAACCAAAGAGCAGTAAAGCCAAAAGTGCACTGACCATCATCGCACTTCTTATTGTTGTCCTGATCGTAGCGATCATACTGACCTCTGTTGTCCTTGATGACCCCAAGTCAAATGACCCTGCCGCACAGGATAATGAAACAGAAATGGTAAGCCCGGAACTGACACTTGCCAACATAGGAAAAGTCAAAAAGCCCCAGGCGGAACCAAAACTCAATGACATTATTGAAGAAGAGCTCAATAAACCTGTGAATGCAAAGAAAACAGCGGTCACTATTGATAAGCCGGAAGTAAAAGTGCTTGAAGAGAAGAAGGTTGTTGCAAAAGAGATCGTAGAAGAGATACCTCTTCCAAAAGTGAAAACACCTGAAATACCGGAAACAAAAGTCGTTGAAGCAGCACCGGTGAAAGAAAATAAAAAAGTTGAGATCACCAAAGAGTTTGAACAGACACAAAACAAAGCACCTGTCATACCCGTTGCCGAAAAAGTCACACCTGCTGTACCTGCAGTCGCAAGCAAGCCAGCTAAAAAACCGGCACCTGTCGCAAGTGGAAGTTACTATATTCAGGTTGGTGCCTATAAAAATGCACCGAGCCAGCAATTGTTACGCAGTATCAAGAACGGTGGATTTAGTTATAAACTAACTTCAGGAAGCAGCATTAAAAAACTGCTTATCGGACCATATACGAACAGAGAATCTGCAAACAATGCACTTGTACGGGTAAAAGACCTTATTAACAAAAGTGCTTTTGTCAAACAATACTAGGATGAACCATGCATAAGACCATTCTTTTTGACCAATTGACCCCTGTAGCCCTTTATGGCAAGATCAAAGAGATCTTCCCAAATGAAATTACGATGCTTTTTGAAAGTATGGTCAACACGGCCGACGGGAACTTCTCTTTCATTGTCATAGGTGCACAGGAGCGTTTGAGCTATAAAGGCAAAATAAGTGCTTATACCAATAAAGAAGGCCGTACAGCGGTACTTGAAGAGAGTCCGTTTTCATTTTTAAAAGACTATTATGCCAACATAGACAAAGAGGCCCATAAAGCAAAAGCGGCAGAAGTCGGGTTCTCCTTCACGGACGGTTTCATCGGTTTCATTGCCTATGATATGGTGAAGGTCTTCGAACCGGTACTTGAAGAGAGTATGGATGCGCTCCTTGACCCTCTTGAGACACCGGACCTTGACCTCATCCGTCCGAAGATCATCATTGCCTACTCACACAAGAGTGCCAAACTCACTATGATACTCAATGATGAGCGCATGGAAAAAGGCTTGGAATCCATCGAAAACATTCTGCACAGTACCTGTACCCCTATGCCTATAAAACCTGTGGTACTTGAAGGTGAAGGTTCGTTTTCTATAGAGGAAGAACGTTTTAAAGCACTGGTACTGGAGTCGAAAGAAAATATACGCTCCGGTGATATTTTCCAAATTCTTCTTGCTAACCGTTACACACAAAAAGGGAAGATAGACCCTCTCTCTTTCTATAGGGTTCTGCGTTCAAAGAACCCTTCCCCCTACCTCTTTTTACTTGACTATGAAGATTTCTCCATCTGCGGTTCAAGCCCTGAAGTCATGGTACGTCTCAGTGAAGGTGAAATACTGCTCCGCCCTATTGCAGGGACGCGTAAACGCGGTAAAGATGCCAAGCGTGACAAAGAGTTGGAAGAGGAGATGCTCAACGACCCCAAAGAGTGTGCAGAACACCTTATGCTCATAGATCTCGGGCGTAACGATGTAGGACGTGTGGCAGAGACCGGGACGGTCAAAGTGACCGACATGATGCGTGTAGAGAAGTACTCTCACGTCATGCACATGGTCTCCGACGTCGAAGCGATGATCGCAGAGGGTAAAGATATGTTCGACCTCTTTGCCGCCACATTCACCGCAGGCACCATGACCGGTGCACCAAAGATCGAAGCCATGAAACTCATTGCCGAATATGAAGGCTTGAAACGCGGATTCTACTCAGGTGCGGTAGGCTACTTTGCCTTTGACGGCAATATGGACTCCGCCATCACCATACGAACCTCTCTCATAAAGCCTGACTCCATTACACTACAGGCAGGTGCCGGTGTGGTCGCCGACTCTATTCCGGAACTGGAGTACCTTGAAGTGAAGAACAAACTGGGTGCACTGCTGGCAACATTGAAGGAGATGGAGAAGTTATAAAACTTCTCCATCTCCAAGGCAATACTGACAAGATCCTGCACACACATTTTACCTCTACTCACCTATTATTTTTTACAACACTCATTTTCACAGTCCTGTAAAAAATAATAGAGGCATTTTACAAGCCCCTTTCATTTAGAAAAGAGCTTGTAAAGAATATGGCTGCTAAGCCGAAAGCGTGTTAAGTCTTAACACCCGCGACCACATTCACCATACCAGACTTCTTTGTTGGTTTCAATGACTCTTATATTTCCCTGGTAGAGCTCAATAGCATAACCCGACCATGCTTCATATGTTTCATCACTTGAAGGAATAGTGACCGTGTAAACCGTACCATCAATAGTAACAGAAATAGTACCATCAAACAACGCATAATCATCAGCCGTCTGCATCACATTATAAATACCATTATGTGTCATTTTAAAATTTCCAGCTCTTACCGGGTCTTCTTCAATCAATACATTTTCACCGTAAGGATCAATGTATTCTTCATCAAAATACGTATCATATGTCACACTAATGAAGATTGAAGGATCTGTTCCTGTAATAGAAACGGGTACATTTTTGTCAATAATCATTTCAGGATCCAGAACAATACAATTACTTGTCATATCGATAAGCGCTTTATCTGCTGTGACCGTAAATGATTTTGTTAAAGTATTATCATCTGAAAATGCATAAAAGATATGTGCTTTATTATCTTCAATTAAGGTATGGGAGAAAGCACCATTCTCATCAATAGAGATCCAAGATCCTACAGAGTTATACGGTGTATCTATTCTTACATAACCGGAAAGATTATCTCTTGTACCATCGGGTCTTTGTACACAAGACATTATTTTAGATGTTTTTACTTCAATCGTACCAAGGTTCGTTACATCACTAAGTGTGTTTAATGCAAATGACTGTTTATAGTCAACATAACTTCCATCAATATATAGATTGTCAGAAAGCTCAATGGTATTGTTTTCCGGTCTAATGAAATCACCATTATAAAAATTCCCTGCTGCATCTGTTCTGACATAACCTAAATAAAGACCGTTAGAACGAATATTAATATACTGATTGGCAATAGGCGTACCGTCTGCAGTAAGCAATCTACCTATAATGCTATGTTCTGCCGGTGCTGCCTGATCTACCACAAGACAATCTGCCAATGTTCTGTCTTCACCTGCAGCGAGTGTCACAAGTAATTCTTCCGATGAGAGTGTTCCCGCACTTGCACGTAAAGCAAAATTGACACCTGATGGTGCATTAATAAGTCTGAATTTTCCGTCAGCATCGATGTTATGCTTTGTCTTATAGTTTCCAGCCATTGAAATGTAAAGCATGGCATCTGTGATTCTTGCACCATTTGCATCTTCAATACAGCCATTCAGTGCTGCACCGTCAAATTTAGCATCTAAATTCCACGTTGTAAAGTGTGTCACCGTTCCAGAATAACTCTCTGTCGCGGCATCATACGTGGCAACACCATCTTCGATCCATGCACCCTGCTTAACATCATAATACCAAAGTGGGATACTTTCAGGTGTTGTTTCAATGTTAGTGTCTTTTGGATATGTTAACTTTGCTGTCGCTGCATCTGCCAGACGGAGAGGGTTAGCACTTGCATCTTCCAATGTGACATCAATGAAACCATATGATTGAAGATTCGTCTCTTCACCATTCTCCTGAACCCCTACATAATCTCCCGGGAATACATTACGACCAGCCAATGAAGTAACCTGATTAAAAGATACTTTTGCAGTCACTTGCCCCTCATAAACAGAACCATCCATGTTTACAATAGTAGAAGCACCTAATTCTACAGAAGCACCTTTTGTAGAGATGTTTGCACCTTCCAGCACATCAAAAGTAACTGTTGTATCAATATGTGCCAGCGTCAGATCAAGTGTTGCAGCTTCCGCTTCAACAATGGCAACATTATGACTGTTCAGTGCATAGTTTTCCAGTTCAGCAGTAATACTGACCTTCTCCCCTACTTCTAGCTCCAGCGTGTAGTGACCTTTGTCGTCGGTACTTGTCTCTGTAGCTCCATGATAGACACGCACACCCTCAAGCGCTGTTCCCGTCACATCTTTGATGGTACCCGAAACGTTTCCGTAAAGTATCTCAGGCTCATCTGAATTCAAAATAAAATTCAGTGTAAGTGCAGATCCTGTTAATGTACTTGATTTTGTAGTTGATTCATAGCCCTCTTTTGTCACTGTTACAGTCACATCTCCGCCATTTCCTAAATTAGAAAGGGCATATTGTCCGTTTGCATCTGTTTTGGTAGATTTACTACCTCCGTTATATACTGCTACTACCTGAGCATCTGCTATTGCACTCCCCGAAGTGTCGCTTACTGTTCCATCTAAAGAAGAACATCCTGTCAATATCAGCAAGCTTGCCAACATTAAAAGTTTGATTAATCCAACTTTCATTTTTTTCCTTTGTCTTATATTGTTTTTTAAACGAACATATTATAACTACTGCTGATTAATTTATAATTAAATTTAAGATTACTTATTTATAAAATTATAAATAATATTATAAATGTTATCAATTTGAAAATCTTATTGGTATACGCTTCTATGCTGGTTGAGCACTTTTTCATATTTGCACGTATAAGCTGTACCTGCAGCGTATCTTTATAAAAGCTTATATTGGTATAATAATAAAAATCTACCTCAGGAAGCCCACTATCATGACAGGACAACTTTTTGCTATATTCGGCAACCCTGTGTCACATTCAAAATCTCCCCTTATGCATAACCTCGCCTTTAGCGCCCTAAAATATGACGGCTGTTATGCCCGTTACAGACTTGAAGAGGGAGAAAAACTCAAAGAGACATTTTTTGCACTGGGACTCAAAGGTATTAACATTACCGTGCCGCACAAAGCACATGCCTACAAAGCCTGTGATGTACTCGACCCTTTTGCACAAAAGGTCGGTGCGGTCAATACTATTGTTGAAAAAGAGGGAAAACTCTATGGGTACAACACCGATGCACCCGGTTTTTTAAAAGCCATTTCAGAGTTTAAAAATGTCAAAAAAGTGCTCTTTCTGGGTGCAGGCGGTACAGCACAGTCCACATCAACTATACTACGTGATGAAGGTTATGATGTCACACTTTTAAACAGAAGCGAAGGACGTCTGGAGAAATTCAAAGAGAATGGATTTGAAACCTATACTTTTGAAAACTTTGTTCCGAAAACCTATGACCTTGTCATCAACATGACCTCTGCGGGTCTGGAAGATGATGCCCTCCCTGCACCGCAGGCAATACTCGACCATATCATTCCCGGAGCCCAGGCCTGTGTCGATGTCATTTACGGGAAAGAGACACCTTTTTTGAAATTGGCCAGGGCTTACGACAAACCTACCAAAGACGGAAGTGATATGCTGCTTTATCAGGGCATCATTGCCTTTGAACATTTTACCGGTGAAAAATTCACCTTCGACGAGATCAAAAACCACATGAAAAAGGCATTTATATTATGAAAAAACTATTTCTTATCCTACTAACATTGCTGCTCATTATTCTTGGTACTGTCTGGTTCAATCTGCCAAAGATCACCCCATACTACAAACAGTTGACCAAACCACGTGTCGGTCTTAACCTTGACCTGCAACCCGCAGCACAGAAAGAGGCTACTTTCGTAGGCTCCAAAAAGTGTCAGAAGTGTCATGAAGAGAACTACAAGAGCTGGAAGCACTCAATGCACTCCAAAATGATACAAGATGTAAAAGCAGACCCTTCTGTGGTTGTGGCTGACTTTAAAAAGCTTCCCGAAGATGCCGACTTTACGCTGGCACAGGCAGTCTATACCATAGGGAGTAAGTTCAAACAGCGCTATATGATACCTGCGAGCATTAACGGCAAGGAAGATTTCAGACTCGGGAACTACCAGTGGAACACACAGACACAAAAATGGCAGCACTTCAAACCCTACAAATACTGGTATAAAGGCTCATACCCGCATGACAACACACAATTCCCTACTTCAAATACGTGTGACGGTTGTCACTTTACCGGCTATATGTCAACAGGGAAACGTGTGGAGCCTGCCATTGCCTGTGAAAGCTGTCACGGTCCGGGGTCTGCACATGCCAAAGACCCTGAGTCAAAACTTTTTAAAGCAAGTCTCGTTGACCCTATGCGTACCAACGAAGTCTGTCTGCAGTGTCACATGAGAAACCGTGACAAACGTATGGAGACAGAGCATGCAAGTGCAAAAGATCTCTGGATGGAAGCCAAAGATTATCCATCCGGATACGAACCGGGGAAAGCGCTCATTGACTACAAACTCCCGGCACCTTTTGCAATGGGCAAGGAGACGAAAGAGTTTTGGGCGAACGGCGCGGCCAAAAAGAACAGAACACAGGGAAATGAGTATATTCATGACCGTATGTACCAGCATGGTATTACCTGTATTAACTGTCACGACCCGCATAAGTTGACCAATACGGCTAAAAAACCTCAGGGCAATGATGCCTGTATGAAGTGTCACTCATTCGGCTCCATCATCGGTCCCCACCAGACCAGTCTGGAACAGCATACCAAACACAAGGCAGACTCTAACGGCTCTTCCTGTATAGAGTGTCACATGCCTAAAACGGGAAAGCATACAGGAAAGTCACCATTGACGGTACGTTCACACCGTTTCGCCTTTACCTACCCGGCACAGACAAAAGCGTACGGTATGCCTGCAGAGACCAATGCCTGTTTTGCCTGCCATAAAGACAAAACACTGGACTCACTACAGGAAAATCTTAAAGAGTGGGGTAAACTCGAGTGGGAAAAGCTGGAAATGCCTCCGGCAGAAACCATAAAATAAAAGGTCTTATTTGATTTCAATTAACCTTAAGACCATACAATAACAGGAGAAAATATGTTTCCAAACAGGAGCGACAAAGTGATTAATATTCTTATGATAGAAGATGATCCGGAATTTGCAGAACTTCTTTCAGAATATCTGGCACAGTTTGATATAAAGATCACCAATTTTGAAGACCCCTATCTTGGGCTGAGTGCCGGTGTCAAAAAATATGACCTGATGATCCTCGACCTGACCCTTCCGGGGATGGACGGACTTGAAGTCTGTGAAGAGGTCGTGCGTAAATATGATATGCCCGTCATCATCTCTTCTGCACGTTCAGATATTTCCGACAAGGTGAAAAGTTTTGAGCTGGGAGCCTATGACTACCTACCAAAACCCTATGACCCCAAAGAGATGTATGCAAGGATCATGTCTATCTTGAACCGTCTTGAAAAAGGCGAAAGTAAAAACAACCCCTTGCCAAAAAGTGATTTTGAACTCAAAGGCGATACCATTTACTTTAAGGGAGAAGCACTCTCGCTGACCCCTGCCGAGTTTGAAGTACTCTCTCTGCTCGTCAAGAACCAGGGTATCACCCAGTCACGTGAACAGATCATCAACACTTCAGGTACCATGAGCATTGACTCCCAGGGGAAAAGCCTTGATGTGATCATTTCCAAAATACGTACCAAGCTGGGTGACAACAAACGCATCCAGGCAGTACGTGGTGTAGGATACAAACTTGTTTAAAGGTTTCTCTTCTTTACGAAGTAAGATCAACCTTGTATTTTCGATCACCCTCCTGCTTCTTGCTGTGCTTTTCATCTCTTCCATCAAATATGACCATATGAAGTTTGAAGAGCACAATGAAGCACATGAGAGACTCATTACACACTATATTTACAACTACTATATGCTTCACGGTACGATAGATGAGGCCTATCTTGAGTCGCAGAATATGTTCCTTGTCAAGGACAAAGCGAAGATCGTACAAATTGAACATGCACTGAAACCACATAATAAAGATAAGCGTTACGTGGTGGATACCTTTAAATTACAACGTATTATTCTCATTAACAATGACCGTTTTAAATTAATTTTGGAAAATAAAAATAAACCAAAATATCCCCTTAAACGTATTATCGTCTTTTCACTTGTCTTTATGCTGATCATTATGCTCTATCTCTGGGTTGTACGCAGTCTGCGTCCTATCTCTGAGCTGAAGAACAAGATCAAAACCTTTTCACAGGGAAACCTTGACATCCAATGTGCTTCCGACAGAGATGATGAGATCGGTGAAGTCGCCAATGAGTTCGACCATGCCGTCAATATGATACGTGAACTGATACAGGCACGGCAACTCTTTCTGCGTGCGATCATGCATGAACTGAAAACACCGATCGCCAAGGGAAGACTGGTTTCGGAAATGCTCAGTGACGAAAAGAACAAAAAGCGCCTGCACAGTATTTTTGAACGACTCAATCTTCTCATTGACGAATTTGCAAAAATTGAGAAGATCACCTCCAAGAACTTTGAATTACACCTCAAATCATATAAAGCATCTGACCTGGTTGAAGGAAGTATCGACCTGCTGATGGTGGAAGATCCTGCCAGATATATTACGATCGATATACAAAAAGACTATATGCTCCAGGCAGATTTTGAACTTATGACGCTGGTCATCAAGAACCTGCTGGACAATGCGATTAAATACAGTTCAGACAAGCATGTAAACGTTCGCATAGAGAATGACCACATTGCCTTTCTAAACAAAGGAGAGATGCTTAATCAGCCGTTAGAGCACTACTATGAGCCGTTCCATACTTCCAAGAACAGTCTGGGTCTCGGCATCTATATTGTGAAAAGTATTTTAGACATACACCACATGACACTGGCATACAGTTATGAAGAGGGAAATAATATTTTTACTGTGAAATAAGAGAAGAGAAAGAGTGTAATGACCTGAAGGGTGCTGTCCAAAGACAGACACCTTAGCAGGCCTTGGCTATTATTTTACATCCGAAATAGCATCAGAGAGCATAAATGCCAACTCTAACGCCTGGGAAGCATTCAGTCTCGGGTCACACTGTGTGTGATAACGGCTTGCAAGCCCTTCAGCGGTAATGGCACAGGAAGTACTTCCCGTACACTCTGTGACATCATTTCCTGTCATTTCAAGGTGTATACCTGCTGCAATGGTTCCCATCTCTTTATGAATCGTAAAGAACTGCTCCACTTCTGAAAGAATATTGTCAAAATCTCTGGTCTTGAAACCGGTAGAAGATTTTTCAACATTGCCGTGCATCGGGTCACAGGACCAAACCACATTTTTACCTTCATCTCTGACACGCTTGAGTAACTTGGGGAAATAGTGTCTGATCTCGCTTGCACCCATACGGACGATAAGGTTCAGTCTACCCTCTTCATTTTCAGGATTCAAAGCATCAATGAGTTCAATGAGTTCATCCTCTTCCATACTTGGACCGACTTTACACCCGATAGGGTTTTGAATACCTCTGAAGTACTCAATGTGTGCTTCCGTCAGATCTCTCGTTCTGTCACCGATCCAGAGCATATGTGCAGAGCAGTCATAGTACTCACCTGTTTCAGAGTCTTCTCTTGTCAAGGCTTCTTCATAATTCAAAAGCAAAGCTTCATGCGAAGTATAAAGTGTCGTCTGATGCAGCTGAGGCATAGTGTCTGAGTTAAGACCGCAGGCTGCCATGAATTTCATAGAGGCATCGATCTTCGTACTGATCTCATCGTAGCGCTTTCCGAGTGGATTGTCTTTAATGAAATCCAGGTTCCATTTGTGTACTTGGTTTAAATCTGCCAATCCTCCTCTTGAGAAGGCACGTAACAAATTTAATGTTGCAGCAGACTGGTTATAGGCTTTGAGCATATTTTTCGGGTTTGGAATTCTTGCCTCTTCCGTAAACTCGATACCGTTGATAATATCGCCACGGTAACTTGGCAATTTCACGCCATTGATCTCTTCCATATCAGATGATCTCGGTTTGGCGAATTGACCTGCAATACGTCCCACTTTAACCACAGGCTTACCTGTGCTGTACATAAGCACCATATTCATTTGAAGCATCAGTTTAAAAAGATTTTTGATCGTCTCTGCATTGAAGTCGGAAAAACTCTCTGCACAGTCACCGCCCTGGAGCAGAAATGCTTCTCCACGTCCTGCGGCAGCAAGCTTCTCTTTAAGCTTTCTAGCCTCTCCTGCAAAGATAAGCGGTGGGTAAGAAGCCAGTTCTGCTTCTACATTTTCCAACATTTCTTTATCTTGGTATGTGGGTTGCTGCTTAATGGGAAATGCTCTCCAGCTACTTGGTGTCCAACTCATGGTATATCCTTCAAAATCAAGTATGATCTCTAATCACCTTAAAAAATTAATGGAGTGATTATAGCTTAAAAAATATGAAAAGAATATGTATTATCTGCTATTACTGAAAATATCTTAAATTTCACCTCTTATTCACATCTTTTTTATAAAAATTGTCGTTTTATCACATAGTGAATAAGTTGTGAATAACTCATATTAAATAATGCAACCCGTGTTTCAGGGCATATCTTAAAAATATTACTTTTTGGAAACAAAGGTCACAAAGTTCGACCACTGGAAAATAGTATCGACAGAATTGAATCCGGCGTCTTTACACATTTGAATATTTTCTTCAATGGTGAACGGTATAAGCACATTTTCCAGTGCTTCACGCTTTTGTGCTATTTCATACTCACTGTAGCCCTGCTCTTTCTTATAGGCATAATAGATGTCTATCAAGTCTTTATCGAGCTTTTTATCGGCAAAGACGACCTTCTCGGAAAAGATGAACATACCTTCATCATTTAAAGCATTATAAAGCTTTTTAACCAGCTCTACACGCTGCATGGGGCGTATGAACTGCAAAGTATAATTGGCCACGATAATATCTTCATCGCTGTAGTCATAGGTCAGCATATCTGCCAGTTCCAGGTCGATCTCTGCACCAAAAGCATGACATTTCTGCTCTGCTCTGTCCAGCATTGCCTGTGAATTGTCCAAGCCTTTCAGCTGCATCTGCACTTCCATCTTACTGTGAAGGTCCAAAAGGAATTTCGCTGTGGAGGAGCCGAGATCAAGCACCTTTTTTCCCTCCTCCTGTTCAGAGAGGATCAGGGCAATAATGAGCTTTCGTACTTCATCGTAAAAAGGAACAGAACGGCTCAGCATATCATCAAAAACAGATGCCACAGCTTCGTCAAATTCAAACTTTTTGCTAATTTTCTCTGTAAATACTTTATCTTCTTTCATTGCTTACCCCTCTCCTATAAACGTTTGCATGATCTTATAATATCTTTCATCCGATGAGATATCACTGTGTCCTCTGTTTTTGATGACTGTGGTTTCCAACTGCAGGGGATCAAAAGCTTTGATAAGTGCTTCCGTACGCTCTCTCGGGATCACTTCATCATTCTCTGCGATCACAATAAAAGTCTTCGCTTTAATTTTTCCCACTCTGTTCACGGAATCATAGCTGTCATGCAAAAGCCATGCCACCGGATAGAGAGGGTAACGCGCCTGTGCCACGTTGACAATACTGTCAAAAGGCGTTATCAGTGCCAGTTTCGACACTTCTCTGTTAGCCGCCACATACGTTGCCACAGCAGTCCCCAGACTGCGACCGCCTACCGAAATGGAAGTATGCTTCTCTTTCACATCGTCATAGAGATGCAATGCATCACTGTACAGTCCCTCTTCACTGGCTTCACCTGAGCTCAGGCCATACCCTCTGTAATCCATCAGGTACACTGTAAAATCGGGAAACTGCCCTGCGATGTAGTCTGCACTCTCTGCCATAGATTCTGCATTTCCGCCAAAATAGAGTATGGCTTTAGGTTTTCCTTCATGTAGAACGATCACATTGATCTTTTCACCCTCATTTTCCATTAACACATTTTTGTACTGACTTGCAATGACCCTGGGTGTCGGATAATATAAAAAATATCTCTGTCTCAAATAGAGAAAAAGCCCTACCGCAAGGTAAAGGAGGAGAAGGGAGAGGAGTATCATCAGCATATTTTTCATCCCACGCTTTCGTTGGAAATCATCTTTTGGGCATAGTCTATGTCAAGTGCTATCTGTTTTTTAAGTCCCTCAAGACTGGAAAACTTCATATTGTCACGGACAAAGGCTTTAAAGCTGATCCATACATGTCTGCCTGCAACCTCAACATCTTCTCCGAGTATATGGGTCTCTACTGCGAAACTGCCGTCTGTGGTGACACGGTGACCTAGAAAACTGACAGAATCATACCAGGTCTCACCAACTTTCGCAGCTGTCACATAGACACCCTCTTTGGGAAGCTGATAATCTTCTACCTTCAGATTGATCGTCGGTACCAGCTCCTTTTTACCAAGCCCCTGCCCTCGAATGACAGCACCGTCAATACGATAGTTACGCCCCAAAAGCCTGTTGGCCATTTCAATATTCCCCTCGCGCAGGTAACTTTTAATAGTGCGGGAGTGTATGGAGATACCCTCCGTCGTCACCTCATCAATAATGACGACCTCTTTATGAAAAAGACTCTCCAGTACCCCTGCATTGCCGGATTTCTCTTTTCCAAAGTGAAAATCATAGCCCACGACAATACGTTCCAACTTTGGAAAATCTTCTTGCAACTTGCCTACAAAGGCTTCGGGGCTTAAGCCTTTTAATTGATCAAGGTAGTAGAAATGACAAGCCTTTGAAGTGTAGAGAGAACGCTTGTATCCCGGTGTGAGGTAGCCTCCGTTTCGCTCTATGATCACAAGGGCATCTACCTTCTCTATCAGTTTCTGATGTGCCAGATGGATACCGTCGAAGGAGCCGATAGCGATGGATTTTATGGTGTTATTATATTTCAATCATTTCTCCGTAGGGTGTTGTCCCATGACAACACCTTCTTAATTTTTATTGCATTACCATTATCGGTGTTGTAAGGGTACAACACCCTACATTTTTACAAAATGGTAGAGGTATTCCTGATTTCCTTCTTTACCTTGCAACTTAGATAATGCCTGATACTTCTCATCCCAGCCAAGCCTCTTAGCTTCAGCCTCAAACGCCTCTTTACGTCTGGCAATGGTGTCAAGATCCTGTACCACACCCTTAGAGTCACGCTTTGCATCTTTTCCCACTTCAAACTGCGGTTTATACAAGATGACAATATCTGTCTCTGCTTCTGCCAGTCGGTCTATGTCCGAGATGATCTGCAAAATAGAAATGAAAGAGACATCACAGGTGATAAGTTCAAAAGCCTTAGCACTCTGAAAATCACGGATATCTGTCTCTTCATGCAAGGAGAGTCTCTCATTGCTTCGCAAAGAGATATGCAACTGGTCACGCCCCACATCGACACAATCCAGTGAAGCCACACCCTGTTCAAGCACGATCTGGGCAAAGCCACCGGTGCTCGAACCAATGTCCAGTGCCCTTTTATTTTTCACATCCATGCTATAGTCAGCCAAAAAAGCATCCAGTTTACGCCCAGCACGGCTTACATAAAACTTCGTATCTACTACTTCCACCACGGAATTTTCATCTATCTTTGCCGAAGCTTTCGCCTTTTTGCCATCCACAGTCACTAACCCTGCTTTAATGGCATCATGCGCACGGTTACGGCTCTCAAAGTAAGCCTCTTCTACCAAGTATTTATCTAGTCTCATAACATTCCTCTCATTTCATCTTCAGTCAGAGTGGTCACACCCAGACTCTCAGCTTTTGTCAGTTTTGACCCTGCCTCTTCACCGTAGACTAAAAAGTCTGTTTTCTTGGAGACAGAACCACTCACCTTGGCACCCAGTTTTTCAAGCATCTCTTTGATGATCCCGCGGCTTACGGACATTGACCCGGTCAAAACCACCGTTTTATCTTTAAAAGGATTTTCAACCGCTTCGATCTTCTCTTCCACCGTAGGTTCGATCTCATCGAACAGTTTTAAAACAAAGTCATGGTTGACTCTCATAAACTCCAAAAGTGAATTTGCCATCTCTTCACCTATACCGTCTATGGCCACCACCTGTTCAAAGGTCACATCTACCACAGAGAGTCCGAACTCCAGGGCTAAAGACTTACTGGCCACCTCTCCAATATGCTCTATACCCATCGCATTCAACAGGCGGTAAAGAGGGACACCTTTAGTCGCGTTAATGGCATCTAGCAATTTCTGTATACGCTTCTCTTTAAAGCCCTCTAACCCTTCAAGGTCTTCAAATTTTAAATGATACAAGCCTAAAATATCTTTTATTTTTTTCTCTTTAACAAGTATTTCAACGATCTTTGCACCCAAACCGTCAATATTCATACACCCTTTTTTGGCAAAGTGGATGATGGAGTTCACCACCCTGTCCGGGCAGTCAAGATTTTGACACTTGATGAGTGTCCCCTCATCGAGCACTTCAGAGTGACAGGTGGGACACTCAGTAGGTCTCTCTATTGGGATTTCAGAGCCATCGCGTCTGTCGGTAAGCACTTTGGTGATCTTCGGGATCACATCACCTGAGCGTATGAGGATGACAGAGTCACCTATCATCAGCCCTTTTCGTTCTATCTCATCGAAGTTATGCAGGGTAGCACGGGCTATCATGGCACCTTCAACTTCTACTGGTTCTACCTCTGCTACGGGAGTAAGTACCCCTGTTCTCCCCACCTGTATGGTAATGGCATTCACCTTGGTGACTTTTTCCACTGCCGGGAATTTGTAGGCACACATCCACTTGGGTACTTTGACTGTGTAGCCCAAGTCCTCTTGCAGATGTACATCATCAACCTTGATGACCATTCCGTCCATCATCATAGGGATTTCATCTCGTTTGCTGATGAGGAAGAGGTAAAAGTCTTCTATCTCTTCTATGGTATTACACTCTTTTACGTACGGTGGTTTGAGAAAGCCCTGATTATACACAAAGTCCATCTTGTCCGAGAGTCGGCTTTGGGTTAAACTATTCTCTCCTAGCCCCCAGGGGTAAAAGACCAAGCGTCTTTTGGCAGTCACCGCTGAGTCTAGCTGTCTGAGGCTCCCCGCTGCGGCATTACGCGGGTTTGCAAAAGGTGCTTCTCCCTCATCAAGACGCTCTTTATTGATGATTTCAAAATCATCTTTGCGGATGACCACTTCTCCACGTATCTCTATCAGCCCCTCATAGTCTATGGCAAGCGGTACAGAACGTATGGTACGTACATTGTCCGTTACCTCTTCTCCAATCACACCATCCCCACGGGTAATGGCACGTATGAGCTTGCCCTCTTCATAGAGCAGGTTCATACTGGCCCCGTCAAACTTAGGTTCACAAAAGTAGTCACACTTTCCTACATTTTTCTCAACCCTGTCCAGCCACTCCTGCACTTCTTCGGGACTAAAAACATCTTCCATACTCCACATACGCTTGATGTGCTTCGCTTTGCTAAACTCATCACGTACCACACCACCCACACGCTTGGTAGGAGAGTCTTCGACGGTATCAGCAGGATGTACCGTCTCATAGTCCAACACTTCATGGTAGAGTTTGTCGTACTCTTCGTCTGTGGCGATGGGGTTGTCATCGACATAATAGGCAGCTGCCCATTGTTTGAGTCTTTCTATTTCTTTTTTATATGATTCAATAGTCTTTTGCGCAGATTCTATAGTTGGCTTAGTTTGTTCTATTGTTTTTTGTATCGATTCTACATATGGTTGTAACTGTTCTTCCAGTCGTTTCTTTTCTTTTTCTATACGTGCTAATTCTTTTTTTATCATCTACACTCTTTCCTTGCTAATAATCACTTCATTCACTTCATCATAACGATAATCAACAATCCTACCATTAATTATAAGCTCAACAGCCTCTTCAATGACTTCCAATGGAGCTGCAAACCATTCTCTTGGTTTGTATGTGTTACCACTTTCATCAATAATATCAATATCTAAACAGCTATGACTAAAAAACTTATGTATCAATTGTTCTAATTTATGCGGGTTAACATTGTAAACTTCATAAGCCGATACAGTTTGAACCTCTGCCATTAAATAAGTGGGGTCTTTCTTTGCATTTTTAATTCTTGTTTCAACTGCGGTTGTTGAAAAACCAATTTTATATAGGTTTTGTTTTGTAACAATTCTGTCATCGTTACTTAATGACTTTAATATATAGATATAACCATTTTGTGTATCGTCATTGGTGATTGGACTCAGCTTATCGAGCACTCTATCTTCATGTTCACTCACAAAATAGCCATCTTCATACAAACCTTTTCCAAGTGAACGAAGCAGCATATTTGAGTATGTACCATTTTCAAATATGGTAGTAGTTCTCGCATCCAGCTTATGGTTCTTGTCTTTCCTTGGATTTTGTATATCTTCCAAATAAACCAAGACACCTTTTAAAACAAAGAAAGCACCTTTCTCGAAGTATTTCTCATTAAATTTAACAAGCTTTCTTTTTCCACTTTTTAAATCTTTCTGACATTGTGCAAACATCTCTTCATATGCTTCAAAATCTTCAAGTGTTTTTCTTCTTGCTACAAAGTCTGTTGCTGCTCGTTCTTTTTCAACATGAGGAACATTTTTAAGTGTAAAAATATCCTCTTCATCCTGTTTATCCAAAATACCAAAAGTGTCACTGTTTAAAATGTCGTCAAGTGAGTTTATATCAGCCATTTAGTCCTCTTCAAGTAGATTAAATCTATCATATTTTTTAAGAGCTTGTATCTTTTGTGGATTAGCTCGTAAGCCTTTAAGTCGTGAGAACAATCCTCTTTCATTCATATCGGTTGTTTTTTTAGGTTCACACCCATGCTTTTCATAAAAGTCATTAATCTCTTCAAAGGTAGCTATCAGCCTATCGTCAGCCGTTATAACCGGATTTTTGGCTTTTATCTCCAATAATCCCAATGGGTCACTTTCAAAAATGTTATTTAGTATTGTTTCTTTATCCATTGGCTCGTTTTCTCTTTTCTTCTTTTAGGTAAATAATACACTCTGCCATTCTCTTTTCTTTTCCATCAGTAGATTTCAAGTCTGGCTCTCTTCCGTGCTCTTTTATAAACTCTTGAATTTTAGGCCACAATATACTTGCTTCTTCAAAGTCCATCTTGATCCTGGTGCCTTCAATGGCTTCTTGAATCAATTTAAGTACACCAGTAGTCACTTGTTTAGATAAAATTTCAAATGCCTGTTGAAATGGATTTATACTGTTAATCAGGTCAATATTTAATTCATCCAGATTAATGAATTTATCGGCCATTCGTATGAACTTTTTATCTCCATTGGTTTCAATGGTGGCATTTCTCACCACACTGTCAAGCACCACATATTGGCTTAACTCTTTGACTTCATTCTCATCCAAATCAGGATATTTCACTTTAATGATCTTAGGTATTAAAACTTCATTGATGACCTCTGGCTCAATATTGCCCGGCATTGCCTGTAACATTTGAGGGTCTTGCAAAATGGCAGCCTTTAAGTCATTTAAATCACTTTCAATAATATCATTGACTTTTGTACTCGTAGGCTTTTTAAAACCTCTGATTTTCAATTCACCTTTTTTAGGTGGTTCATTGTCATTATCAAACTTAGGTTTAAACTTGAAACTAGGGGCCAACACTTGTTCCATTAGGAGTGATGAAGTGATTGCTTTGAGCATATTGTTTACAGAGAGTTTCACTTCGTCATTGTGAGCATCAGGTTGGGCTATAAGGTTTGTAAATTGTGCGGTGGTTTTGTTCTCGCTGTCTCTTGTAGCACGACCAATAATTTGTATGATTTCTGTAAGCGAACTTCTATACCCAACCGTTAAAGCATGTTCACAATAAGGCCAGTCAAACCCCTCTTTTGCCATACCAAGGGCAATAATCAAATCCATATCATCAACACTTTTTATATTTCGTAAATAAGTAATGATTTTATCTCTCTCTTTTGGGT
The DNA here is from genome assembly GCA_027071315.1 of Sulfurovum sp. Lineage (GTDB taxonomy): Bacteria > Campylobacterota > Campylobacteria > Campylobacterales > Sulfurovaceae > Sulfurovum. The sequence continues at coordinate 28,231 of JALSUP010000064.1, read as the reverse complement.
CGTCATTCACCAGGTCTGCTACTTTCAGAAGCTTCCCGTCAGTATGTCGCTTTAATATGATTACCCCATCATCCGTAACCTCTTTAACCCGACCTATAATGTCTAAGATAGTACCAACTTCTCTATGTTTGTCTTTTGTGGACTCTCCGGAATTAACATTGGGTATATGCAAAATAGTCTTCTTGTCGGTGTCCAATATCTCATCAATGGCACTTGTGTATCTGCCCTGATAAAAGTGATACCCTATCCCAAGTGATTTTAGGTACTCATATCCGTTTAATTGCTCATAGTAGTTGTAGGGTACTTTTGTAAATTTAGCTTCATCTTCCGGTAGAAGTACAGGAACACTATCGCCTCTAAAATAAGAACCTGTCATAGCAACGATGTGACAGTTTGATTTTTCCATGAGGTTTCGTAGCACTTCACCCAGTCTATTTTCTCCGTCTGATGATACATGGTGAAATTCATCAATTGCTAAAAGAGTATTATCAAATGCCGATTCATTAAGTTGGTCAAATGCAAACCTTAGTGTAGCATGTGTGCAGATTAAAATCTTTTCATCGCTATCCAGAAACTCTTTAAAAGCTTGTACTTTACTTTTGTTATCTTCTGTGTTGCAAAGGTTATATTTATCTTTTGGCTCCCAATTTTCAAAAAAATTATTCTGATTTTTTAAATCAGTTTGTGTGAATGAACCTCCAATAGATCTCTCTGGAACAGCCACAATCACTTTTTTCAATCCTTGGTGATACAGTTTATCCAAAGCTATAAACATTAGTGCTCTTGATTTACCTGATGCGGGAGGGGCTTTGATTAATAAATATTTTGCAGTACGAGCTTCATAAGCACGGGCTGCCATGGGTCTCATCCCAGTATCATTTACATTAACACTTTTCCCTGTTTGTTCATACTCTACTTCTACAATATTTGGCATTATTTCCCTTTAAGATTTTTTCAGTTGTCTAAACAAATTTACTTTAGACATACTCATATTTTTACTTTTTTCTTTAACGATGACAGAGAATACAACTCTAGACACCCCCTTCTAGCAGCCGTATATACGTACTCATACAAATAATTTTAAGCTTTACATAAGGTAATATGACGAAAGCATTACAGAAGATTTTACCCATAAAAAGGGATATACTTCACATGTTTAGTGGACTTATTCTCAGGATCAGCAGGTTTGATCAATTCCTTTTCCAGTGTATCGCTGATCATCTTAGATGCCTTGGAATGTTGCTTCTTATCCAAACCAAAACGTTCTCGTAATGTAGAGTTTGTCATATACTCCTGATTTAAAAACTTTAATGAACAGTGCTGATATGTTGCCCTGATACGATCTTGTTTATCCATGTCTTCAAAACTCAATGGAGCAAAAAGTATTACTTTAAAATAATCCTCTTCTGCAATAAATTTAGGTGCAGGTAACTGAAAAATTTCAATAGCATTTATGACTTTATCTATCCCTGAACCTCTTTCTTCACAAATCCCCATCAACCTCATGAGATTTGCAAGTTTTTCATTTCTTGATTTGGGCTGATAGTCTATAAGCCTGAGTGTATCTATCAAAGGTTTTCCAGAATTAGTAATTTCTATCCGGTTATCATATATTTCAATCATCGGATTTGTACCAGCGATGGAAAAGTCTTGATGGATCAACGCATTGGCTATTAATTCCCGAATAGCAATTTCAGGGTAAAGCGATACATCTTTTCTAAGTGCATCTTTTATCACTTCATTTTGAGGAAGTTTATTCATAATGAATTTCACTAATCCCTGAAAAGCGATTGCATAACCTTTTCTACCCTCTTGTTCAAATTCGGTATCAAACTTACCATTGCCTTTGTATTTTATGACCCTGAGTTTCTTTCGGTTGAGTAGCGGAAAGTTAGAAAGATCTCTCGCAAATAAAATGGCACCCATATTTGTAATGGAAAGATTGCTGATCCCCAATGACGACTTGTCTATTTCTATAAGACTATATTCTGCCAATTTCCCAATAACATACTCACCTGTACTCATATCATGATTATAAGGTATTCCAATCAAACTAAAGAAGCCTTCAAAATCAATAAGTCCAAGTACTTCTTCCTGTGTGAGACTCTTCTTTGCTATCTCTTCTTCAAAACAAAATGATGAAAACTTACGCCACAACATACGCTCTTTTTCAGGATAATCTTTTAGATTTTTCTTATAACTTCCAACTCTTATGTACTCTTTCCCATCAAAACTTATGGGTCTGTGTTTCGCACTATAGATTTCAAAAACCGAAAAGGACAAATCATCACACTCTATCTCATAAATGACAAACTCTACACTTGGTTCAAGTAATCTATGTAACCAGTTTTCTAGCTCTTCATTTCCCTTTTTAGTCACTTTAGGTTTAAAGTCTGTTCCAAGTAACTTTAGCGTTTCATCCTCAACACCATAAACAAGATAGGCTTTAGCTATATCATGGAGTGTAGCAGAGTTAGCCAGTGCAGAAATATATTTTCCTATCATATGAGGCTCTTCATTATTGACTTTAAATTCAACCCATTCGGACTCTTTAGCATATTGATGCACTAAATCTTTTAAAGTTTCACATGTCATTTTCAGCCTTTATCTTTTATAGTTTTATGTAATTCTTTTATCTCTTCAGCTGTTTCTTCTATCGCTTTCTTAATTTCAACAAGATTATCAGTCTCTAATGCACTACCAGAAAGATACTTCCATTCTATTGTAAAAACTTCTTCAAATAGTTGACCATCTTTTGAAGAGTACTTTACTTCTATAGGTATACTGTCAAAGTCTAATTTTTCAAGATTAAAATATTGATCCATGCATATAGGAAGCTGTTGATTTGGGGAGAAATAGGATATTTTATGTTTAAAATCACAACCACAAGGGAAACAACTTATATACTTTTTATCCATTTTAAATTCAATATCATAAGCAGGTGCTTTACCTATATTTTCTACAATAAGACTTAACTTTGAATCTACTTTGATGTATATTGACATAAAGGGTGTGGTTTCTACCTCTCTTAATTTTGTAGTCTCTTTTGTTAGCTTGTATGTGAAATAGACATAAACCAATGTTGCAAACATTAAAATTAAAGATGAATACTTATTTAGTCCATCTAAATATACAGAAATTTCATTCATTTTTTAGCTTCCTCCTCAACCATCTCTTCATAAAGCCTAAAAAGATATTCAAGTCTCTCTTCATCACTCTCGAACGGTTTTTTTCTATAACATTTCTCTATGGCTAAATCTAATTGATGATGAGCTTCTTTTAGGCCTTGTGGCATTTTGTCTGGATCATACATTTGGGCTAATGTTTTTTCTGAATGCTGTTCTCTTTCATCTAAGATATTAAATACTAAATCGGTTATCTCTTCTCTTTCTTTATCAGTAATTTTTGGAAATGGAAAAGTGTTATAGCAAATTGTATTAGAATATTGAATACGAGTTTCTAATCTTCCTGCAACTTTTTGTATCCAAACATTATGCAACTTAGAAGACAATAAGCCAAATATCCAAGGGTGAACATTATAAATTAGCCTTACTCCATTTGAAATTACATATTCTGAATTAAAAAATCCGATAGGTATATATTCTCTATTTTCAGAAGTGGTTTGGGGAACAATAATTGAATCAAGTTCTTGATATTTTTGTTCATCAAAAGCATATGGCCTTAATGCTAATTTTTGAGTACTTTTCTTTTTACTCTTTTCTCTAAATGCTGCACATTTATCAAATCTAATTTTCAAAGGAGGAATTCTATAGGCAAAATCAACATCTTTTTCATTAATTAAAATACAATATCTTACCTTGCTTTTTAAAAAATCATCAGCACCAATATACTTTTTCATTAATGGTTCTGCTTCGGGATAGTCATTTATTAATTTATCTCTTTCTTCTACTGATAAAATTAAGTTTCCATCATCTGATGCTTTACTTCCTATTATCATTTCTGGTAGTTCTGAAAGACTTTTTCTTGTACCTCTTACAAATATATTATGACTATCAACGAGATAAGAGTTAATATGTTTAGCTTCATGTTTAATATTATTCTTAAAAATATACTTTTTTTCATTGGTTATATTTCTAATGCCAACAATAACAACTGTTACACCAGCATTATTTTTAGCATTATTTTTCCATTTAAAAGATTGATATGCAAAAAATATTTCTAAATCAAAATTGAAAATATTAGGCCACATTAAGCCGACTTGTTCTCCTTGACCTATAGAATTTGTTGAAACTAGTGCATATTTAGAATTGACTCTTTGTATGTATTTTGCTGATTTATAAAACCAACATGAAATATAGTCTAGTTTTTTATAGTTCTCAACATTCTCAAAAACAAAAATCATATCTGCTTTTTGTTCTAAACTTTGTTTAGCATATCCCTGATAAGGAGGATTACCAAGTATGTAAATCTCATCTCCATTCTCTTTAGGGCAAACACTCTCCCACTCAATCCTGGTAGCATTACCATGAACTATATTTCCACCATCTTGAAGTGGCAAAGATGGTGTAGTTCTTCCAAATGCTTTGTAAAATTCCAAATTCATCTGGTGCTCTGCCAACCAAAGTGAGAGTATGGCTACTTCATGAGCAAAGTCATCTAGCTCTATGCCATAAAACTGTGTAAGTTTTATTTCACTAAATGAAAAACTTTTTTGAGAAGACAAATCGTCAATCGCTTTCAGTATCTTCATTTCCAATCGTCTAAGCTCTTTATAGGCAATAATCAAAAAGTTACCAGACCCACAAGCAGGGTCAAAGATTTTCAAATTTGATATTCTATTGATTAACCCTTGAAGCTTTTTCTTACTCGATTTGCTCTTTTCAAATTCCTCATAAAGCTCATCTAAAAACAGAGGTTGCATCACTTTCATAATGTTCGGTACAGAAGTGTAGTGCATACCCATATCGCCACGATGCTCAGGTGTTACAACTGCCTGGATCATAGAACCAAATATGTCAGGGTTGATTGCTGACCAGTCCAGTGTACCAATGTCTATAAGTATATTCCTAGACTTGGTTGTAAATTTTGGAAGAGGGTAAGTGTCTCTAAACAATCCACCGTTGACATAGGGAAATGCTTTTAAATATTTCGGTAATGCTTTATCTCTATTTTTATCGTCTGTATTGAACACTTCAAACAGTCTTTCAAGATAACTACCTAAATCGCTACCATCAACCTGTGTATGGTTTGAAATGGAGTTTGTAAACAGATTATCTTCAAAAATATTTGAATCCTCTGCAAAATAACAAAACAGAAGTCTGGTCAAAAATACATTGAGTGCATGCACCTCTTCGTGAGTCTCTGTAGAATTACTTTTCAATATTTCATCATAAAGTTTGGCTAACTGATTGGAAGCTTTGACATCTGCCGGGTTTTCATCTACATGAGTTGACTTCTCCATACCCGCCAAAGGCAAAAAGAAATCATAATGTTTCGCCAACTCTTTGAAGTTTATATCTAAGGTATCTGTTGTTTTGGTATCGTAAGCCAGTAGGGTTTTGTAGTCAGTCACCATGATAAATCTAGGCTTCTGCTTCAAAGCAGCACTATCGGTTCTCAGGGTATCAATAGTGCCATGCAATTCTGTGTTAGCTTCTTTAAAAAACAGCTTTTTTCGTAGAGTTACTTCACCCTTGCTCTCAAGCTGATTCAAGTCACCCTTTTTAAGTCTTGTGATCGTAGCCTTCGGCTCACCATAAGCCAAAAGAAATTCAAATACAAAGTTGTCTTGTGAAAAGTTTTTGAGTAGTTTGCTAATGTTTGTTTCTATTTGTGTTATTGTCATTTCCGATAATTCACTTTCACTTTCTCACCATAAAATTTAGGTTGTGTATTTAAAATATAGACATCCAAAAAGGCTTTCACTCTTGCCAGATACTCTCGAAAGGCCATTTTTCGTGCTGCTTTTGTACCTTTCATCTCTTTTGCTGCAAAGCCGATGACATCTTTCTGTCCTTTTGCTCTGGCAATAAAAAGTGCCCTCTCCAGATGGAATCTTTGAGAGACGATTATATACTCTTTGAGGTCAAAAAGTGCTTCTGCCCTGACAATGGAGTCCAGGGTTCTGAAACCTGCATAGTCTGTCGCAATGTATTTTTTAGGCACCCCTGCTTTTATGAGGTCATTTTCCATGCGTATGGTTTCATTGTAGTATTTACTGCCATTGTCTCCTGAGACCAGAATGGCACCTACTTTGCCTGCTTTCCATAAAGCGACAGCCGCACGAATACGGTAGACATAAAAGTAATTTTTCTTCCCTTTTGCCACATATTTTGCTGTGCCGAGCAAAAGAGCTGCTTTACGGTGCGGAACTTTGGAAACATCTGTGTAGATCTTCTCTTTCGCTGTATAACCCATATACAGATCAAGCAGAAAGATGGACAAAAGCCCCAAAAAAGCTAAGATCAACAGCCACTTAATCAGTGCCAGGAAGAATCGCAGTATCTTCATTACTGCAATGCTTTTTGCACCGCAAAGGCCTGTCTGTGTTCTGCCACGTCATGACAGCGTACAATATTCGCGCCATTCTCTACCGCATTCAAATGCAGGGCAAGGGTTCCCGGCAGACGGGCTTCTGTCTCTGTCGGGATGATCTTGTCTATCATCGATTTCCGGCTCGCTCCAATAAGGATCTCACAGCCGAAATGTCTGAAATGTGACAGGTTTTTCAGAAGTTCCAGGTTATGTGCCAGTGTCTTCCCAAAACCGATACCCACATCTAACATGATCTGTTCTCTTGCTAACCCTAAAGCTTCACACTTGGCAATACGCCCTTCAAAGAACGCATCCATCTCCAGTATGACATTGCCGTAGACCGGATCTTTCTGCATACTTTGCGGTACGCCCTGCATATGCATAATGCAGAGTTTTACCTCATACTTGACGGCCAAAGCAATGACTGCATTGTCTCGTGCCCCGCTGATATCGTTAATAAGGCTGAATCCTGACTGTAGGGCATACTCAATGACAGAGGGGGTATAGGAGTCTATACTGAAGACCGCCTTTTCATAAAGCTTCTGCTCTTTGATCAGGTCACAGATAGGTGCTATTCGTGCCAGCTCTTCACTTTCATCAACTTCTTCTGCACCCGGTCTGGAAGAGACCGCACCCACATCGATCATGTGGGCACCCTCTTCTATCATCTTCTCTATCTGGGCTATGGCATCTTCATTGACAAAACGGCTTCCCTCAAAAAAGCTGTCATCGTTGGCATTGACCACACCCATGATCTGAAGCGGAAAAGGTTTAGGGTTTAAAAAAGTTTTCAATTCTGTTGCCAGTTTTTTCAAACCAAAAGGCTGTGCCAACTCTTTACGGGAGAGGATCTCCATGTGTTTTTTCGTACCGATGAGCAGGCAGTCATACATCGGCTTTTCACAGGTGATCACGCCACCCGGTACGGCAAGGTCTGCACCTATACTCAGGGCATCCTGTTTAAGTATGTTCGCCGCAGGGGTTTTAAGGTCTTTGATGTAGAAGTAGAAAAGCTGCATCTTCTTTGCCATAATGGAAATACCACCACTCTCAACACCCAGTACTTTTAAAAATTCTTTTTTGTCATAGATGCCACCAAGTTGATAAAGCTGCATACGGTTCCTTTCACCAATCATAGACTGACTGTCAGTATTTTAGCGTTTTTTTCTCGCCAGTAGTTTCAAGAGCAGTGTATTGAGTACAAAAGAGGCGGGAGAGCCCATATCGAGTGCTTTGAAAGCATTGGAAAAGAGAGTGAGTGTTTTAGCGTCAAGGTTGTAGCTGTCAGAGAGCATTGCCTCTTTTGAAAGACGCTCTACTATCACTGTCATGGTCTTTGAGTCTGTACGCTTATGCTTTTGACTGAAGTCATATACACTTTGCAGGGAGAGCTGTTTTAAATCAAGACCCAGTTCATCCAATGTTTTGGCTTCACTCAATACGGTAATAGGCAGACGGGACTTAATGGTAGGAAGAATGGTCGATTTACTTTGGGTAAGGAGAATAAATACTTTATTTTTAGGAGGTTCTTCTATGACTTTCAAAAGTTTGTTCTGAATGATCGGCGTAAAGCTCTCAGCAGCCAGAATAATGATGGTCTGCTCTTCACTGGCAAGATAGGCTTTTTCAAGCACTATCTTGGCATCATCCACACGGAAACTTTCTCTCTCACTGACAATACGCTGTACTCCGGGAGGGTTGGGAGTCTCCTCTTCGGGATCCAGTATTTTTTTCATGGAGGGAGAAATAAAAACGATCACAGACTCACTGCGGCGCAGTCCCTCAAGCTCCAGCAGTGTCTTCTCTATCTGTGCAGAGATGATGACTTGGCTTGTGAGTGTCATTTAGAGTTCAAACTCCCCAAAGAGTGCTGCAGAGAGTGTGGTGTCAAAAAGTTTGTAGAGTTGCAGGAGTTTAATGTCAAGCAGAGGGTCGGCACTTCTAAGCGTAAAGCTGTTCTGTACCTCTTCATTCAAAACCCAAAGAAAATTGTCCTGATTGCGATATACCAGTTTTGTCAAAGGGAAATCCCCTCTTCCGATATACCAAATGTAATACCCGTTAGGGTAGGAGATGTCGAGCATATCTTCAAGCAGTTGGATATCTTCTGTTGACTGAATATTGTTCAACTGCGGGAAGGCATCGGAAAAAAGATAAAAAGGCAGAAGCGGCCTGTGTTTGGAGAGATCATTCACCGCATTGACAATGTATTTTCCGAACCACTCTCTGGATTCATCGGTAATGACCAGTACGGTTTTTCCTTCAACGATCTGGGAGACAGCATTGTTGACCAGAGGTGCCCACTCATAACGGTACTCTTCCATCCATGAGAAGCAGGACTCCTCTTCGCGAATTGTATCAAGTGTCCATTTTAAGAGTTGCTGCATCCGGAGGCTCTTTTACTTGTCCAGCTCATACACATCATGCAAAGTACGGATAGCAAGCTCACCATACTTCTCATCAATGATCATAGAGACTTTGATCTCTGAAGTGGAGATCATCTGGATGTTAATATTATTTTTCGCCATGGCTGTGAATGCGGCTGCCGCCACACCGGAGTGTGACTTCATTCCCACACCGACCACAGAGACTTTACAGACATGTTCGTCAAAATCCATCCCTTCAAACTCATGGTCAAAATTTTCCATCACTTTTTTAGCATTTTCATGCTCACTTTGAGGCACAGTAAATCCAAGGTTGGTAGAACCGTCTGTTCCCATATTCTGGATGATCATATCGACATTAATGTTGGCTTCGGCCAATTTACTGAAGATGTCTGCGGCAATGCCCGGTCTGTCTGCCACACCTCTGAGTGTGACTCTTGCCTGATTCTTGTCTAGAACGATCCCACTTACTAAAACTGCTTCCATACTGCTCTCCTCTGCTATTAATGTTCCCGGATTGTCAGAAAAACTGCTTTTTGCATACAGTTTCACATTTAACTTCTTTGCCAACTCTACCGAACGGTTCTGTAACACTTTTGCTCCCAGAGAAGAGAGTTCAAGCATTTCATCATAAGAGATCATATCAAGTTTTCGTGCATTGGGTTCAATACGCGGATCGGTCGTATAAATGCCGTTCACATCCGAATAGATCTCACACTGGTCTGCCTCTATCGCTGCAGCCAGTGCTACGGCAGAAAGGTCTGAACCTCCGCGTCCCAGTGTCGTGACCGAGCCGCTTTTATTGATACCCTGAAAACCTGCCACAATGACGATCTTCCCTGCACCTATGGCATTTTTTACCGCTGCGGGATCAATAGACTCGATACGTGCATAGGTATGGGTATCGTCTGTGAGAATACCCGCCTGACGTCCTGTCATCGCCACTGCATCATAGCCTCTGGCCTGAAGGGCAATGGAAAGCAGCGCTGCGGTCACTCTCTCCCCTGAACTCAAAAGCATATCCATCTCTTTTTTAGCCGGTTCTTTTGTAAAGTGCTCTGCAAAGCCAATAAGTTTATTGGTCTCACCACTCATGGCAGACACAACAACAACGATATCTTTACCTTCTTCTCTTGCTTTGGCCACACGGTTGGTCACGTTTTCTATACGCTCTACATCTCCAACACTCGTACCACCGTACTTATGTACAACTAACATTTATATTAATCCCTCTTTGATAAAATGATCAATGACTCTACGGTACACTGCCCGTTTAAAATACGTTACTTTTTTAAATAACGCTTCATATGCTACAAATTCATACTCTTTGAATTCTGGAATATCATATGCTTCAAGGTCTATGGAAGCCTGCTCTTTTAGACGCACTAAAAAATACTTTTGTGTCTGTCCGTCAAAAGGGTATTGCTTCCCTCTGGATGTTGGAGGAAAATCATAAGTGATCCACTCGGGGAATTCACCTAGTATCTCCACATCGTTACAACCTATTTCTTCAAGCAGTTCCCTCAGTAAAGCCTCTTGGGGTGTTTCACCCTCGTCAATGCCCCCCTGTGGAAACTGCCACGCATTTTTGATATCAGTTCTGTGGGCTACAAAGAACTCACACTTACCCGGATATTTCGAAGAGAGTATGACTGCAGCTACATTTGGTCTATAGCGCTTTACACATTCCATACTACTGCTCGTTTACAGGCCGGTCAATTACTGCCGGCTTTATATTATTTTTACTCGTTAAAGAGACAAGGCTCTAAAATTCTGATATGATTTTACCTAAAATGCGTTTACAAGCATATGAAAGAGCCAAAAAATGTTAGCCTACCTCCATATCCCCTATTGTGATTCGAAATGCCACTACTGCTCTTTCAACTCTTACGTTGACAAATTCGACACACGTGCAGCCTACATGAAAGCCCTGCATCAGCAACTCTCTTTTGAACTTGAACGTTTTGATGCCAAAGAAGGGAGCATTGAAACACTTTTTATCGGCGGGGGTACGCCTTCAACCGTTGTTCCCGAACTCTATGCACCCGTCTTTGAACTCTTAAACCCTTACTTGGCAAAAGATGCGGAGATCACCACAGAAGCCAACCCGAATTCAGCAACCAAAAGCTGGCTCAAAGGCATGAAGGACTTAGGTGTCAACCGTGTCTCTTTCGGTGTCCAGAGTTTTGATGAAACAAAACTCCGGGCACTCAACCGAGCCCACACTCCCCAGCAGGCAAAGGAAGCCATAAAAACGGCCAAAGCATTAGGCTTTGAACACCTCTCCCTTGACCTTATTTACAATTACCAGGGTGACAGTAAAAGCCTGCTTGAAAACGATATTGCACAGGCTTTTGAACTCCCCATTGACCACATTTCCGCCTATGAACTCACCATTGAAGACGGTACCAAATTCTCAGCCACACCGGAGGTACGTCAGGAAAATGAGCATTTGGCTTTTTTTGTTGCAGACGAAATAAAAAAACGGGGCTTTTCACAGTACGAGATCTCCAATTTCGGTACTTACGAGAGCAGACACAACAAAGGCTACTGGGAGTTGAAAAACTATATCGGTGCCGGTGCCGGTGCTGTTGGCTTCCTGGGCAATACACGCTACTACCCTCAAACCGGTATTGAAGCCTATATTGAAGACCCTTTCAGCATAAGAGAAGAGCCTCTTTCAAATGATGACCTGCTTACTGAAAGACTGTTTCTCGGAATGCGCAGCAATAGAGGCATACAAAAGAGCCTCTTATCCAAAAAAATGCTGCAAAAAGCGCAAATACTGTGTGATGCAGGAAAAATACACTGCGATAACAACACTTTATATAATGACAATTATTTTTTAAGTGATGAGTTAGTCCTCTACCTTTTAGAATAATTTGCTAAAATACAGCAATTAAAATACAAGGCTTTTTCTATGTTTGGCATCGGATTTACCGAAATACTTCTCATCTCCATTATTGCGATCCTCTTTCTGGGACCGGACAAGCTACCTGAAACCATGGTACAAATAGCGAAATTCATCAAAAGCGTCAAAAAAACAGTCGGTGATGCAAAATCCACCCTCGAAGAGGAGATGAAGATCGCAGACCTCAAAGAGGAAGCTCTCTCCTACAAGGAGAAACTGGACTCAGCCACAAGTGAACTCAGTGCCTTTAAAAATATTGACCTGGATGACATTTTGGATGAACCTGCAGAGAAAAAAGTGTCAAAACCGGATGCAGCATCAGATAAAAAGGTTTCTTCGGTTGAAGTCGAACAGAAAAATGAAACCGTCACCTTTAAGAAAAAATCGCGCAAAAAACAATCCGATAAACAACAATCCGATAAAAAAGAGGCTGAGTCAGAAGAACTTGCCACATTTAAAAAAGAAGGTGATGCCTAATGTTTGACGATATCCGCCCTCACCTTGTTGAGTTACGTAAAAGACTGGGTCTCTCGGTCCTCTCTGTTTTCATTGCCTTCATCATTGCCTTTACTTTTCATAACGGCATCCTCACTTGGATCACCGAACCCCTGAACAATGCCTTGACCGAAGTAGGACGTATTATAGAGTCTCAGGACAAAGCACAGTGGACCATGAAGACAAATGAAACAAATGCCACGGTCACAGCAGCCAAACCTTCAAGCCTGGCAGCAGAGTTACAGACACGTTTGGCAGAAGCGGCAAAGATCGCCGATACCAAACTCAGCCTTATTTTGGAAGATGCCGCTGCTTCCGCCAAAGCCTTAAGCCAGTCGCTTCAAGTACTTGACCAGAACCTGAGTCAGATCAAAACCCATCATGAGTTTGAAGGAAAGATCACGACCCATCAGGTGGGAGGGGCATTCTTTGTTGCTTTAAAAGTTTCCTTCTTTGCAGGACTCCTTGGTGCCATGCCTTTCATTCTCTATCAGTTCTGGCTTTTTGTCGCACCAGGTCTCTACAACAATGAAAAGAAAATGGTCATACCGTTTGTAGCAGGCGGATCGATCATGTTTTTCATTGGTGTGATGTTTGCCTATTATGTGGTGACACCTTTTGGTTTCCAGTTCCTCATCACTTTTGGTTCCTTTCTCTACACCCCCTTCATCAATATTGAAGACTATGTCGGTTTCTTTACCAAGATCATGTTAGGTTTCGGTGTGGCATTCGAACTTCCTGTGTTTGCCTATTTCCTTGCTCTGCTGGGGTTGGTAACTGACCGTACCTTAAAAGACTTTTTCAAATATGCTGTCGTGATCATCTTTGTCCTTGCTGCCCTCTTGACGCCACCGGATATATTGACCCAGTTACTGATGGCTGCACCGCTCATCATACTCTACGGCGTATCGATCCTCATTGTACGTGCGGTCAATCCGGATAAAAGTGCCGATGACGAGGATGAAGAAGATGAAGACGAGACAGAAGCAGACAAAAGCTAAATGTCTCCAAACATCTCTCCGGAACTGCTCACGGAAAACTATGACTACACACTTCCGGAAGGCTTCATAGCCACTTCGCCTGTGCACCCCCGTGACCAGGCAAAACTCCTTGTCTACGACAGAAAAAGTGATACGGTTACCCATACCACATTTACACATCTCTTAGACTTTTTACCTCAGGAGTGCGATGTTTTCCTCAACGACACCCGTGTCATTAAAGCACGTATTTTCGGGCATAAAGAGAGTGGTGGAAAAGTAGAACTCCTCTTTAACAAAACCCTCGATGCCCACCATTCTCTGGTACTCATACGCGGAAAAGTGAAAGTAGGCACTGAACTCTTTTTTGATGAAGAGCTGACTGCCACGGTCACGCAACTCAATGAAGACGGCTCGCGTATTGTCTCTTTTTCACATAAAGGCGCCTTGATCCGTTTTGAAGACCTTGTACTCATACTCGATAAGATTGGGCACCTCCCCCTTCCACCCTATATGCAGAGAGAAGACACCAAAGAAGATGAGACGGACTACCAGACCCTCTTTGCAAAAAATGCCGGTGCCGTTGCTGCCCCTACAGCCTCTTTGCACTTTACCCCTGAACTCTTTGAAGCCTTAGAGCAAAGACACAAAACACATAAGATCACGCTGCATGTCGGTGCAGGAACATTTAAACCTGTTGACGCAGAAAACATACTTGAACACCCGATGCATTCCGAGTATTTTCACATTTCCAGGGAAGCTGCAGAAGCTTTGGAGAATGACAAACCCTTACTGGCCATAGGTACAACAGTGACCAGAACAGCTGAATATTATGTCAGAACAAAGAAAAGAGAGGGTGAGTGCGACCTTTTTTTAAATCCGCACAATCCCCCACAAAGAGTTACCCATCTGCTCACTAATTTCCATTTGCCCAAAAGTACACTCATCATGCTGGTCTCTGCTTTTATCGGAAGGGAAAAAACGTTACAATTATATAAAGAAGCTATTGAGAATAACTATCGGTTTTTCTCTTACGGTGATGCGATGCTTATCCTCTAAAACACAAAAAAGGAAGTTGCATGAACAAACTATTCCCACTTATTTTACTTTTACCCTTCATGTTTAGCGGCTGTGCTGAAAAGAAACCTTACAAATACCCCAACTATGAGATCATCAAACCCAAACCTGTCTGTAATCCGAATCGAAAAAACATTCAAGCACTTTTAGACTCCTATATAGGTAAACCCTATGTCTGGGCAGAAGAGGGACCCGATGCCTTTGACTGCTCAGGCTTGACCTACAACATTTACGGGAAAATGGGTATGGAGATCCCGAGAACAGCCAGAGAACAGGCGAAAATGGGGAAAAAAGTCCCTTTTTCCGACCTGCACTACGGTGACCTCATCTTCTTTGGTTCAACCAACAAACGAAGTAAACGCATTTCCCATGTAGGAATGTATCTGGGTAACGGATGGTTCGCGGAAGCCAGCAGCAAGAAACGCAAAGTGAAAGTGACCAACTTCACACAGGAGCCACGATACATGAAACGTATCAAGACATGCAAACGTTACCTCAGTTTAGATGAACGCGCCAAATATATGACCTGTGAAGTACCACTGCAAAAAATGGAAGTGACAAGTACACGTTATACCACACCCTGGAAAGCAGGAATGAAACTGCCTAAAAAGGCTGTACCGTAGTTTTAGCTAGCTTTGTCTATAATACGATAAAATCTAATAACTAAATCTTATATAAATGAGTATTGTATGCAAAGCATAAAACGGACACTTCTTCTATCTTCCAGCCTCTTTTTAATTTTTCTGCTTATAGGGTGTAAACCGGACCCCCATCCTAAACATCCGCATTATGAAATTAAAAAGCCGCGTGTGACCAAAACACCGAGTAAGAAAAGTTTGCAAAAGATGGTTAAAGATTTACAAGGCTCTCCTTATGTCTGGGCTGAAGAGGGACCGAACAATTTTGACTGTTCCGGCTTTACCTACTACATGTATGGTTCTATGGGCATAAATATTCCCCGTGTCGCAAGAGAACAGGCAAAAGTGGGGAAGAAAATTTCCATGAAACAGTTACAGTACGGTGATCTTATTTTCTTTGCTACGTCTAACAGCAGACATAAGATCACCCATGTCGGTATGTACCTTGGAGACGGCTGGTTCACCCATGCCAGTACCGTAAAGAACGAAGTGGTCTACTCCAACCTCTTTACTTCTCCCTACTACAAAAAGAGACTGCGTGTCTGCCGCCGATACCTACCGACATCTACCACAATAGTGGCAGATGCAACACCATGGAATACCAAGCAGGTACTACCGAAGAAAATCAGCGTGCCAAGTACAGCAAGTACATTAGCACGTAAAACTATGAAGAAAGCCATTGTCTTAAAGACCGATATACAGAACATAGAACAAAGTTCAGTAAAAGGGAACTTCTATGTACAGGTCGGTTCTTTTGTGGGGAAACCAAAATCTGCCCTGCTTTACAGCATAAGACGTGCCGGATACCAATACAAGATCATCAAATTCCCTAAAGGCGGGAAATCGATCAACAAACTGCTCATAGGACCGTATAGTACAAGATCATCAGCGGCAGAAGTCCTTCAAGGTGTGCGAAAGCATATTCAAAAAGATGCCTTCATCGCAGAAATACGCTAAAGGAACACATGATGAAACTGGCAAGCATAGATGTAGGGTTGAAACGTATCGGTGTGGCTATCTGTCTGGATGGGTCCATTGTCCTGCCGCAAGATGCTATATTACGTAAGAACCGTAATCAGGCAGCAAGAGATATCAATGTCTTTTTATCGGAATGGGAAATAGAAAAACTCATAGTGGGATTACCTAAAGGTGGTTCATCTGAAGAGGAGATGGAGAGACGCATTAAACATTTTGTCTCTCTTTTAGAACTTGATATTCCTGTGGCATACCAGGATGAGCAGGGTTCCAGTTTTGAAGCCAAGGAACTGACCATGGGAGACTTCAAACATAAAAAAGACGGACGGCTTGATTCTGTTGCTGCGAAGATCATTATGGAGCGGTATCTCAAACTTTAAACTACAGCGTCGGCTCCTCCATCGTATAGAGTGTGTCTTTCATGGTATCGGTCTGGGCTTCAATAATGTGGGTTGCATCTTGCAGCCCCTTGTTGTAAAAATAGGGGCCGATCTCTTCAGCAAAAAATTCCAGGAGGAACTCTGCATCGAACTGTCCTATCTCTTCTCCCAGTTCCCGGTTGAAGTAGCCTTTGATCTTATGGACGATGTGTGCTTTCTCTTCTGTGCTGAATGTGACTTTTTTCACTCTTCTATCTTCCCTTCATAGAACTTTCTTAACCATCTGTCCAGCGGGTTGATCATACGGTACATGACAGGGACAATGAGCAGCGTCAACACCATAGAGCTCAAAAGTCCACCAATGATGGCAATGGACATCGGTGCATTGGTCTCCGCACCCAGACCTGTACCAAGTGCCAAAGGCAGCATGGCAAAGATCATGGCAATAGTTGTCATAAGAATAGGACGGAGTCTTTTTTCTCCCGCTTCAAGGAGTGCTTCATCTACAGATTTCCCGTGCTCCATGGCTTCGTTGGCAAAGTCCACCAAAAGCACGGCATTTTTCCCTACCATCCCCATAAGCAGCATGAAGCCGATCATGACAAAGAGTGAGAATTGCAGACCGCTCAGGTAGAGTGCCAGCATCACCCCGATAATACTCAAGGGCAGCGCCATCATAATGATGATCGGCTGAATGAGTGACTCATAAAGAATAGCCAGGATAATGAACATGAGAATGACCGAGAGACCAAGGGCCGCCCCGAAGGCTTTCCCTGTCTTTTCCATCTCTTCAGCAAAACCGGTAAAGCGGTAGCTGACACCTTCAGGCATCAATGCATCAATCCCTTCTCTGGTATAGGCTACTGCACCACCAAGGTCAAGTCCGAAGAGGTCTGAGAATACCGTCACCTGTCTCTGTCTGTCAAAGTGGTTAATGGTGGCAAGGGCTTTACTTTTACTAAAGGTAACCAGTCCATCAAGATAGACCAGTTCCCCTTTTCTGTTTCGCAGCTGTATCTTTTTAATATCATCAATAGTGATACGGTTGGCATCGTCAAAACGCAGGGTGATGTTGTACTGCTTCCCTTTCTCTTCAAAGTAGGAAATTTCCAGGTCTGAAGAGAATGCCGTGGCGATCGCCTGGGCGATCTGTGAGGCGGAGACACCCAGACGGTTGGCATTGGTACGGATGATGTTAATGTCGATCTGCGGTTTACCGTCATCCAGATTGGTATCGATGTCCACAAAGCCTTTTTTCTTTGCTAAATAATCTGTCAGGTTTTTGGCAGCCACTTTCAAGTCTTCAAAGGAGTCAGACTTCAACACGATCTGGTACGGTACAGAGACACCCGCCCCTTTTATGTTCGGAATGGCCGCCGCCGTAATGAAAAGATCTTTCTGATAGGGTTTGAACTGCTCCCTGAAGCCCTGAATAACTTCTTCCTGATTCAGGCTACGGTCTTTTCTGTCATTGAGCTTCACGTAGATCATTGACTTGTGTTTCTCCTGTGCCGCATTATAGCCTACGGTGAGTGTCGTATAGAGTACATTTTTATCTTTTCTGACAAGATCCTCAATGACCTTTGACTCTTTGACCATCTCTTTAAGTGAAACTGAGGCATCTGCTTTGATGTGTATCTCAAACTCCGCTTTGTCCTCTTTGGGGATGAAGTCCATTCCGATCTTCGGGAAGAGACTCAAAGAAGCAAAGAAAGTCAGGAAAACAGCAATGAGCGTAATGATCTTGAAACGTAAGACAAATTTTAAGATCTTCTCATACACCTTTTCCATGGCTTGAAACAGCGGTTCCGTCATATTATAGAATTTGCTCTCTTTTTTATGTAAGACCCGTGCAGAAAGACTCGGAATGAAACTCAAAGCCACCGTATAAGAGATAATGACGGCAAAACCGACGGTCATGGCAAAGGACTCAAAGAACTTACCCACGATACCGCTCATGAACGATACAGGAATGAACACTGCCAGAAGCATGGCAGAGATGGCTAAAATGGTAAAAGCCATCTCTTTGGTTCCTTCGACTGCGGCTTGGAACTTGTCCATCCCCGCTTCCATCTTTTTATAAATATTTTCAATGACCACAATGGCATCATCAATGATAATACCGATGGCCAGCGTCAGACCGATGAGGGTCATTTTGTTCAGGTCAAAGCCCATATAGTCCATGAGTGCAAAAGTACCATAAATAGAGGCAGGAATGGAGAGTGCGGACACCAGCGTAATGGTCATGTTACGCAAAAAGAGGAAGATGATAATGACCGCAAGGAATGCACCGTAGATCAGGTCAAATTTGACATGTTCAAGTGAAGCGATGATGAACGGTGAAGTATCGTTCATTGCCTTCACATCGTATTTGTCTCCTGCTTCCGCCTGCAGTGCCGGCAGGGCATCTTTGACACGCTGAACAATGTCAATAGTATTGGTACCGGAGATCTTCTGTACTTCAAGCATGACACCTTCTACCCCATTGTAAGAGGCATAACTCTTGGCATCGGAGAGTGCATCCACCACGGTAGCGATCTCTTTGAGCTTGATGTTGTCTTTAATAACGATCTCTTTAAGATCATTGATGGAAAGTGCATCTGCTCTGGTCTTCAAAGTGTACTCTTTATCGGAAGAGATCAGTTTTCCCCCGCCGATCTTCACATTTTCAGCTGCAATGATTCGATTGAGTTCATCCACCGTAATACCGTATTTATTCAGCATACTCGGATCCGGGAAGATCTTGATCTCTCTGTCTTTGTACCCGATGATGTTGATGGCGCCTACCCCGTTGATCTTCTGCAGGGTCGGTTTGACTTTTTCGTCAGCAAAAAGCATCAGGTTCTTGACAGAGTCGTTTTTTGCCGTCAGGAAGACATTGATGACAGAGGCACCACCAATATCCAGTTTACTTACCAAGGGTGTCTTGGCATCTTTGGGCAGCAGAACAGCAGAAACCTTGTCCCGTACATCATTGGTCGCTTCATCAATATTTCTTTCAAGAAAAAATTGCACCATTATGACGGAAGCGCCCTCTGAAGAGGTCGAGATGATCTTGTCTACTCCGCCAATACGTGAAATGGCCTCTTCGATCTTGTCTGTCACCTGTGATTCAATGGTACTGGCTTCTGCCCCGGGGTAAATGGTCTTCACTGTGACCATCGGGAAATCAATATTCGGGAAGAGTGCCGACGGCATGGACTTGAAACTCATCAGACCGAAGATCACCAGCGTAATGACATACATCAGCGTGGTGATCGGTCTGTTTATGGCTAATTTATACATACTACCCTACTTTTTTGTATCAGGGATCACAATATACCCATCACCAAAAAGTCCCGGAACAATATCTTTTGCCGGAACCTCTGCCTGGATCTTTCTGTTGTCACTGTCAGCATAAGGATAAACCTTCACGATCTTCCCGCTGTATTTCTGACCATGACCATCAACGGTATAGTTAAATGTCTGTCCCGCTTTCAATACTTTCCAGTACTTCTGGTCAATATCCAGTACCAATTTCCTGCTCATGAGGCTCTGTATTTTCATCACCGTACGTATCATGGCACCGGAAACCACATCTCCCACCTCTATGTTTTTGTCATAAATAACACCGTCAAAAGGTGCTCTCAGCTGTGTCTTGTCCAACAATGCCTGCTGATAGGCAAGCTGTGCTTTGGCATTTTCGTATTTAAAAGTATAAGAGTCAAATTTTGAAGCATCAACCAGTTTTTTCACTTTTGCCTGTCTCTCATAATCCCGCTTGGCATACTTGAGTGCCGTTGCGGCAATGTAGCGTGCTGCTTTGAGGTCAGCATTGTTCAACTCTGCAAGGATCTCTCCTTTTTTAACCAGCGTTGACACCTCAACATTCACTTTTTCCACCGTACCACTTGACGTAAAGGCCAGATCGGCATGCTGTTTTGCCTCAACATTGAACGTGGCGTAAATCTCTTTTGCCTGCAAATTGACTGCTATGAGCAGTAAAGTTAAAATTATTTTCTTCATCGTATGAACTCCTTAGGGTCTTTCCCTGCATAATAGTAATAGATCGATTTTTTCACTTCATAACCATAAACGGTCTCTTTGTAACGTGCTTCTGCCAGGGTTCTCTGCGCCAGAGCATCCAGAAAGGCAATGTTGTCGACCAGTCCAACCTCGAACTTTTGACGGATGACATTGTACGTACTCTCTGCCGCTTTGAGTGCCGCCTTGGCACTTTTGAGTTTACTGCGTTCCGTACTCAGACTTTTTCCTGCCAGTCTGAAATTCATACGCTGTTCTCTTTTGGCATGGTCTATTTGAGAAAGGAGTGAAAGTTTCTGATACTTCACCGCTTCACTCTCTTTGGCCATTTTACCATGGTCGAAAATACGCATATTGACGGAAATACCCAGTTTGTTTTGGTGATCGACCAGAAATTCATCTCCGCTGGCACCGGGAAATGTGATCAAGTCATCAAAGTGTGCTTTATGATAAGTATCGGAAAGATTCACCTGTGGCATATAGCCCGCATCTATGGCATTGGCATTTTCACCAATGGCATTGGCCTGTGCCTGAAGCATTTTGATGACTTCAAAATACTCAAACTGCACACGGTGAGGGTCTAAAAAGTAATTACGTCTTAACTGCTTGGCAGTGATCCCTGAAATAAGACGAAGATTTTCCTGACTCGTTTCAAGCTTCAGTTTTGTATTTTCAATGGTAAATTCATTGTTTTCATACACAGAGACCAATTTGTCAATGTCTTCCTGTGTCGAAAGCCCTGCCCCTCTGAATTTTTTTACCCTGACAATCTGTGCTTTGAGCTCTTTTGAACGCTCCTGAAGTGCTCTCAGCGTTGCCTTGAGTGTCTGTATACCATAATAGTGACGGGAAATTTCAAGGGTAATACTTTTTTCAAAAGCTGCCTTTTCAAAGAGGGAAGCTTCATAGGAAAAGCCCTTGCTGCGCACAATGGCATCTTTTCTTCCACCGTCATACAGGTTTACATTGGCAGAGATGAAGGCATTGCCTGTACGTCCGGGACTTACCAGATAATTGGGTGTCTGTAACGAGTACTCTCCTCCTATATCAACGGTTGGCCAGTAGGCACTTTTTGCGGCTTCTACCTCTTGGGATTTTGCTTTAATGTTGATCTCTTTTGCTTTGATCAGTCCGTTGGTTTTGGAAGCAGAGTCAATAAAGGTCTTCAACCCGTGACTTTGTGCCAACACGAACAGAGGCAACAGCATCCATACTGCAATTCTCATTTCTCTTCCTTGTTTTTTGCTAAAGTGAACAGCGTGTCTAAAAACTGTTCTACCTCTTTTTCGGGCTCCAGTCCTGCCGTATGTATCTCTACGACCAGTCCCAGTTTAAATGTCAACAAGGCACTTTTAAGTGCCTGAAATGATGCATCTATCTCTTTCTTCTCTATACCTATGTCAATGATCTGTCCTAAAATATCGGAAAAAACATTCCGGCACTTCATATTGAAGGCGATCATTTCAGGTGTTCCCTGAGTCATGGCAATGGCTAAGAATTCTCTATAGATCGCCATCTGCTTCATCCCGTCTTCATCCCCGTGGATCATTGAAAAAAAGTGAGACAGTTTCTCTTTGGTTGAAATATCTTCATGAACCATGGAAAGCAGTCTCATTTCATACTCGGCAATAAAAACCCTGATAATTTCAAAAACAATATCTTCTTTGTTTTTAAAATATTCATAAATGGTACCCTTACCCACATTGGCGGTCTCTGCTATCTGTGAAATGGTCAGATCTCTAATACCGTGCTCCAGTAAGATCTCCTTACAGGAACAGGCAATATCATTGCGTTTCTTCTCTTTGTCTACCTTAATTGCCATGAACTCCCTTTATGACTGACCGTCGGTCAATTAAAAAATTATACTGATTTTTCCTTAAAAGAAGTGTGACAATCATTTACTGTTAGTAAAAAAGCGTTATACTTTTTCAAAATATTTTCAGGAGATTGAAATGACTTTAGAAGCATTAAACACCCAATACCCTTTTACAAGTGCACATAATGAAACTTTGAAAAAAGCTGGTTTTTCTGAGAAGATCGACCTCTTTAAAGTCGTAGCCTACTTCATTAAACAGGGAGATCTTGAAACTGTAAAAGCATTTATCGCTGCAGGATTCGATGTCAACGCTGCAGAATCTGGAGATTTTGGTTCCTCTCTTCTTCACAATGCCATCCGTTATGGTCAGATGGAGATTTTTCTCTACCTTATTGAACAGGGTGCAAACATTGACTTTGTCGATGCCGTTGGCTGGACACCGCTTATGGAGGCTATCATCGACTCTAAACCTGAATTTGGAAAGGTTTTAGTGGAAAAAGGTGCTGACCAGAGCATTGCGAATGCAAGAGGTGCGACGGCTAAGATGCTGGCGATGAAGTTTGGGCAGGATGCATTCTTGACCTTTTTGGATTAAATGCTGCCTGTCTGCAATTAACGTAGGTCGGGGGCATCACCCCAACAAAAATCACACATTCAACATATGATCATGTGTCGCCCGCGTAGGGTGGGATCTCCCACCATTGATGATATACTAATTTTATTTTGACGGTGGATAAATCCACCCTACGCGATTTTTAATTACAATTTCTGTTTCAATCTCTGAATTCTATTGTATGAATTCGTAATACTCTGCTCATGTACTTTCCCACTCTTCACCAATGCTTTGATAGTCTCTACCAGGGTTTTCGTTTTCACAATATGTCTTGGGTCGAGTTGGTTTCCAAAAAGCAGAATGTCATCTCCGGCATTGATCGCCAGCTGCAGGGTGGTCTTTAACGAATACTTCTGGGAAATGGCACCCATCTGCATGTCATCCGTAATGACAACACCCTGATAGCCCAACTTCTTACGCAGAAGACCATTCACCGTTTTAGAAGAAAGGGTTGCCGGGTATTTACTATCGATAGTCCTATTGAAAACATGTGCTACCATCACGGTATCTGCTTTATCTTTTAACAGCTCATACGGTTTTAATTCTACTTTTTTCCATAATTTCGTTACATCTACATAGCCTTTATGGGTATCGCCTACAGAAGAGCCGTGTCCAGGAAAATGCTTTAAAGAAGTCAATACACCATAGTGATGCATGGCATCTATAAACGTGGAAGCATACTTCGCTACCATTTTAGGGTCTTTTCCAAAAGAACGGCCCAATCCATGAATGACATGGTTGCGTTTATTGATGTCAAGGTCAACCACCGGTGCCAGATCATAATTGATACCGACAGACTTTAACTCTTTAGACATTGCTCTGTAGGTATTTTTGATCTCTCTTTGATCCATTTTGACAACATCAGAGGCTTTGGGGAAATTTCCGGAAAAACCATATTTACGTTTAAGGCGTTGTACTTTGCCTCCCTCCTGATCAACAGCAATCAGCAACTTATGGTCTTTACTACATGCCTGGAGTTGGGAAGTTAGCCTCTGCAGCTGCTTCTTGGTTGCAATATTTTTGGGTTTTGTTTTATCGACAGGGTTATAATCGAAGAGAATGACTGCCCCTACATTGTATTTGCGAATGTCCTGACAGATCTGACTGTTTTTAGGTGCAGAAGTTCCATGAAAACCGACCATCAGCATTTGTCCTATTTTTTGCTCGAAAGACAAAGCCCACAAAGGTACCATTGCAATACATAATCCCATAAGTATTTTTTTTACCATAAAATATTCTCCATTTCTAATTTCTAATTTCTAATTTCTAATTTCTAATTTCTAATTTCTAATTCTACCCTTCTCTTATTAGTATACGGTTAACCTAGGAAGAATATACTTCTCCCATAAAGAGCATCAAAACGAACCTTTTATCCCCCTAGATAGACTTGGTTTCTTTTTTTTCATAGATTTTTCCTCCTCCTTTTAAATCCTGGATGCTCTTTTTAAAATCTCCTTTTTTTAATTCCAAACTTGCATCTAAATTATGACTCTCATAATGTAAGGCTATTAGTAAACGGTTTACCTTATAAGATTATAATTCTCCCATAAAGAGCATCTAAGGAAACAAACATCTCCCCCAAGATAACGTTTTCCTTTTTTTCATAGATTTTTCCTTCCTCCTTTTTTAAATCCGAAGGTGCTCTTTAAAATCTAAATAAAATCCATTTTTTTTAACAAAATACACAATTTTTACATACTCATTAATGTATAATAACTATAATATATAAAACAGACAAAGGTACACCATGAAAAAATTACTTGCATCTACAGTTTTACTGTTTGCACTTCTCTCTTCAACGCTTATTGCGCAGGATCATCAAATGTCCATGACAGACATTAACGGAAAGACATACACTGTCACCGGTACAGAACAGGGACTAAAAATTCAGGGACTGGAAGGAAAGATCGTATTTCTTGAATTTTTCGGTCATAAATGTCCGCCATGTTTAGCATCTATCCCCCATTTAATTAACTTGCAAAAGAAATATAAAAATAAACTTGCCATTGTTACTGTAGAAGTTCAGGGCTATAATAGCTCACAACTTAAAACGTTTGCCAAAGGGAAAGGCATGAATTATATTGTTATTTCCAATGAAAAAGCGAGTGGTGTGGTTGATTATATTTCACAAAGAGCTCAATGGCAGGGAAGTATTCCTTTCCTGGTTGCTATGGACAAAAAAGGTGATGTACAATTTGTACAGGCCGGTATGCTTCCGGAAGCTTCACTCGAAGAGCTCATTAAACAGTTAGACAAAGCAAAGTAACATCAGATAAAAGAAGCTTACTGTAACATCACGATACCGTTGTGTATCGTGACCTCTCCTTCCAACTCAGCCTCATACACCCTGTCACCAAATTTTTGTACCGTTTCATCAAATGTCGGTGAACCTTGGCAAAAATAGAAAAAATCATCTTTAAGCATATCACTCTCTACCGCCTGTCCAAAACGAGAGGCAAAACTTTCCACATTTTGAATCACATTTGCCTTCCCTTCACTCAACAGTAAATTGGTACCTAAACTTTCATCGAGTCTGTGTGAGAGAACCCATAACTCTTTACCCATTTTCAAAGCATACTCTACCGAACGCATAGAGCCTGACTTCAAGTCTGCCTCTGTGACTATGAGAATATCACCCAGGGCTACCACCAACTCATTACGTACCACAAAAGACCAGCCTGTAGCTCTAAAGCCATCATTGAACTGACTCAGGATCAACCCCTGCTTCTCAATAGACTCTATCAGCGGTCTGTTGATCACCGGATAACGGATATCCAGACCGTTTGCCACGATCGCAATGGTATTGTCAACCCCTGCCCCTTCATGTGCAATGGTATCAACCCCCATAGCAGCCCCGGACACCACACAAACCCCTCTCTTTGCCAAAGCCCGGGCAAGTGCATAGGTGAACTGCCGTGTATAGTTGGAAGGCCTGCGTGTCCCCACTATGGAAACTTTAGGACGTTTCAGTAATTCTAAATTGCCTTTGTAAAAAAGTTCCGGAGGGTATTTCTTCATGGCATCCAGTGCAGACAGATGCTCAGTAACTAAAGGACTCATCTCTTACCTTTTTGATATATGATAACAGAGAATCAGGATTGCCTTTAATTATCTTTCAAATTGTCATATTTTTAGCGATACAATTCATCAATATAAACCAGTTCTACCCCTTTTAATATCTCTTCTGCGCTAGCCAATGCCTGCATAGTGACTTTATGCGGATGGCCGATGGCGATGGCATAGCCTTTTCTTTTGGCTATTTTAACGGCTTTTTTCAATTGTTCATGAATAGCCACTACTGTATGGGTATTGTCTATAAAGATATCTCTTGCGACATAGACATCACCATAACTGTTCGCGATCTCTTTTACCTTGCTTGTATTCTTTGTTTTACTGTCAAGGAATATAAAGCCGTTCTCCCGCATGATCCTGTAGGCTAAGTGCATGGAACTGTAGTCTGACGTAAATACTGAGCCTGTATGGTTGTTGATGAATTTTGCTTTAGGGAAAAGCAGTCTCAGTTCTTTTATGCGGTTTTCTATCTTTTTATTGGAAAAGGAGACTTTCAGTGTTTTATATTGTGTATTGAACTGTTTGTTTCCTGATTCCATCGGTAAGTGGATCATATAGTGTTCTAAGCCCTGTGCCAGAAGATGGCTATTGGGTGACAACTTATAGGGTGGGAAAATGGAAGGAGTGATCTTCATATGTAATGCCTTGATAGCATCAATCTGTGCACGTGTATGGACATCGTCAATGATGATGACCAGTTTGGCTCTTGTATTGCTGAAAGGTACATACGTGACTTTATCTACTTTTTTTACAGATGCCTTTTTTATAGACGCCTTTTTGACAGCTTTCTTGTGAGGCTTTTTGACTTCTGTTTTTTTCACTTCTTTTGTTGTTTTTGGTTTTGACTTTTTTGTAGACTGCTGTTTAGCCACTTTAGTATGAACAACAGGCTTGCTACTCTCTTTCTGACCTAAGAAATAGGCAAAAGATGCCAATGAAACAATAAATAAAAGTCCAAAGAGAAGAAACATATTTTTAGAAAGTGAAGAACTGTTAACTACTTTTTTCTTTGGCTTCTTTTTAGCAGGTGCTTTTTTCAGGGTCGTTTTTTTGCTTGTTGATGTTTTTTTAGGGGGAGAGGGTTTATTACTTTTTTTTGACTGGGCTGCCATAGGATCCACACATGTTAAATTTTGAAGATTATAACGCATTGTAGGTCGGGGTACCCTTACCCCGACAAAAATCGGCATAAATATCTATTTGAGTCAGTTAAGATAGAAGGAGATTTGTATTTTATTTAGTATGTGGGATTTGTTTATGAATATAAAATTAATGTCGGGGTGAGGGCACCCCGACCTACGGCATCCATCATTCAAAGATGGATGAAAATCACTAAAAAGATTAGTTAGTTTCCTGGTTAACGATTTTGTTAGCACTAATCCATGGCATCATTTCACGGAGTTTGTTACCAGTTTTCGTGATCAACATCTCTTTGTCATTGTTACGCTCAGCGTTCATTCTTGGGTATCCTGCCTGACCTTCAAGGATGAAGTCTTTTGCAAAACGACCGTCCTGGATCTCAGTAAGGATGTCTTTCATCGCTTGCTTTGACTCAGCATTGATGACACGCTTACCTGAAACATAGTCACCGTACTCAGCTGTGTTTGAGATAGAGTATCTCATATCTGCAATTCCACCTTCGAACATAAGGTCAACGATGAGCTTAAGCTCGTGAAGACACTCGAAGTATGCAAGCTCAGGTGCGTACCCTGCTTCTGTCAATGTTTCAAAACCTGCCTGAACCAATGCTGCTGTACCACCACAAAGAACTGCCTGCTCTCCGAAAAGGTCTGTTTCAGTTTCATCTTTGAATGTTGTCTCGATGATCGCTGTTCTACCGCCACCAATGGCTGATGCGTAAGAAAGTGCTAACTCTTTTGTTGTTCCTGATGGGTTTTGACCAACAGCAATAAGGTCTGGAATACCGCCACCTCTTACAAACTCTGAACGTACAGTGTGACCCGGTGCTTTTGGAGCGATCATAGTGACATTGATGTCTTTTCTTGGGTTAACTCTTCCGTAGTGGATGTTAAAACCGTGTCCAAATGCGATCGTAGCACCTTGCTTTAGGTTTGGCTCGATCTCTGCTTCATAGATCTCTTTTTGATTCTCATCAGGAAGAAGGATCATGATCACATCAGCTTTTGCAGATGCTTCTGCCACTGTAAGTGTTTCAAAACCTTTTGCTACTGCTTTGTCCCATGAAGAACCGTCTTTTCTTAGACCAACAACAACTGTTACACCAGAATCTCTAAGATTCTCTGCGTGTGCGTGTCCCTGTGATCCGAAACCGATCATTGCTACTGTTTTTGATTTGATGATGTTAAGATCACAATCTTTGTCATAATATACATTTAAAGTTGACATAATTATCC
>JALSUP010000063.1 GCA_027071315.1 Sulfurovum sp. | reverse complement strand
GTGGACTGCCCGACCTGTGATCAGGCAGGAGAGTGTTCGCTTCAGGACTTTTATATGGATTATGGACTGCATGACAGTACCATTGCCATACATGAAAAAGTAAAACATCAGAAAAAAATAGACCTCGGCGCGAATGTGATGCTTGACCAGGAGCGCTGTGTACTCTGTGCCAGATGTACCCGTTTTACTGACCAGATCACACACTCTCACGAGATCGGCATTATAGATCGTGGCGACCATGCCCGTGTCAGTACCATGCCGGGTAGAAAACTGACCAACCCTTATGCCATGAATGTCGTTGACCTTTGTCCTGTCGGTGCTTTGACTTCCAAAGATTTTCGTTTCAAACAGCGGGTATGGTTCTTAAAAACAGTTGATTCTGTCTGTCATGGCTGTGCCAAAGGCTGTAACATTTACATAGACCACAATAAAATGAAGTACCAGGATGATGTCATTTACCGATTCAGACCGCGAAGAAACGATGAGGTCAACGGTTTCTTCATGTGTGACGAGGGACGTTTGAGTTACAAAGCCCTGCAGGAGAACCGTCAGGAAGAGATCGTACTTGACAAAAGATTCATTTCTGAGTCAGAAGCTGTTGAAGAGTTACAGCGTTTGTTGAAGATCTACCAGTCCAATATTGTCATCACCATCGATGCCAACCTCTATACTGAAGAGATAGAAGCCATTCTTGCTTTTGCAAAAACGGTTTCGGCCAAAGTACATGCACCTCTTGATGTTTACAACGATGAAAGTTTCAAAGATGATATGCTCAAGTCTGCAGACCGGGCAGCCAACAGTTATATGATCAAAGCTTTGGGTATTGATACTTCTGTGCCGTCAAAGTCTGCTTTGCTTATCAACTTTAACCATCCTCAAACTTTTGAGAGTGAACATACCATAGCGTTTAGAACCCACAGGGATGATGATGCATTTATTTTCCCTTTGGCAACCTGTGCAGAGAGCAGTGGACATATTAGCAATGAAGAGGGTATTTCGCAGTATTGCCAGAAAGCACTGACCATGAACAACCCTGTGTCAAGCGTGACAGAATGGCTCGAAAAGGTGACTCTATGAGTACCGCATCTATTGTAGTGGCAGTGACGGCTTTTGTCTTAGGTGCCTTGTTGGCGTTGCTTACTATTCCCGTACTGGTTTGGCTTGAGAGACGTATCGCCTCTTTGGTTCAGGACAGACTTGGTCCCAACCGTACCAATGTGTTCGGTTTCCGTTTGGGCGGGGTGGTGCAGTCTTTTGCCGATGTGGTCAAACTTTTGCTCAAAGAGGAGTATTATCCTTCTCACATTAAAAAAGGACGATGGCTCTTTATGCTGGCACCTGTCATCACTTTTGCCGCAGCACTTTTAGCCTTTATGGCCATTCCCTTTGCCGATACACTTCACATAGACGGAGAAGCACTTCGTGTGCAGGCACTCCCCATCGATTACGGGGTGCTCTGGTATCTGGCTATTGGTGCCATTGGTGTGCTGGGTGTTATTTTCGGCGGGTGGATGTCGCATAACAAGTATGCTCTCCTTGGTGCCACACGTGCCGGCTCTATGGTCATCTCTTATGAACTTCCTTTGGGCTTGAGCATTGTATCCTTTATTGTCACTTACAATACCATGGATTTTAATGCCATGGTACAGTGGCAGAGTGGTACTTTTTTTGGCTTTCTGCCTGCCTGGGGTATTTTTGTACAGCCGTTGGCAGCCATCATTCTCATTATCTCACTTTTTGCAGAGACGAACCGTAACCCTTTTACTGTAGCCGAAGGTGAAAGTGAAATTGTTGCCGGGTACATGACGGAACACACAGCCATGAAATTCGCTATGTATTTCATGGGAGAGTATGTGGCGATGAACACCGCTTCCGCAGTCATCATTACCGTGATCTTCGGCGGCTATCAGGTACCGTGGGTCAGTACGGAAATGATGCTGGCACATTTTTCTGGCTTTGCCCTCTCGTTGATGATCGCCATTCCCGTCATTGTCTTTTTACTCATCCGTTGGATGCGAAAGAACAATACGGTCAGACCGACCGTATCTACGGACAGTGGAAGAAATTTTGAGACAAAAGTACTGAGCATCGCACTCATAGGTATGACACTGTTGATCGAAGCTATTTTACTCTATCTTGCCTTTTTTGCAAACAGCCCTCTGGGTGAGAGTATTTCAGTCATGCTTTTCCAGATCGTCGTCTTTGTGGTGAAGTTGATGGCCTTTAACATCTTCTTTATTCTCATCCGATGGACCGTACCGCGTTTCCGTTATGATCAAGTGCAGCATTTGGGATGGTATTACCTCCTGCCGCTTGCACTTTTAAATCTCTTTGTCACAGCGCTTGTCGTTGTAGGAGTCAATTCATGAATCAAAATAATATTACAGTCATCCCGCGACATGGTGACAATTTCAAAGACAAACTCTTTCTGCCTGCCATTTATGACGGTGTGAAAGTAACCTTTAAACACCTTTTTGAAAATGTTACAGACATCAATGCGGTAGACACCTTAGAGTACCCGGAAGAACAACCGACAGATATTACAAGCCGCTACCGCGGACTGCACAGGTTGACACACAGACCAGATGACAGTATTGCCTGTGTGGCCTGTTTTATGTGTGCGACCGCCTGTCCCTCCGACTGTATCTTTATTGAAGCAACGGAGCGTGATGATGATA
The DNA here is from genome assembly GCA_027071315.1 of Sulfurovum sp. Taxonomy (GTDB): domain Bacteria; phylum Campylobacterota; class Campylobacteria; order Campylobacterales; family Sulfurovaceae; genus Sulfurovum. Next base: position 8,289 of record JALSUP010000063.1, on the reverse strand, counting down.
AAGATGAAAAGATGCCAAAATCATTTTTTATCGACACGCTTGAGTGCGTTTTCTGCGGCTACTGTGTAGAAGCCTGTCCCTGTGATGCTATTCGTATGGATACGGGTATCTTTTCCCTCACCGGCAACAGCAGAGAAGATTTTGTGATGGACAAAGAGCAGCTTTTGTCTCACAAAGGTGCTTTTGGCGAGGAGGTTTCCTGTGCTAGAGATTAGTATATTTGCCATATTGGCACTCTTTATGCTGGGCGGAAGTATTACCATGATCGTCAATAAACAACCCGTTTTCTCTGCCTTTGGTTTCTTAGTCACTATGATAGGACTGGCAGGGATGTTCGCACTGCTGAACAGCCAGTTTCTCGCGATTGCCCAGATAATGGTTTCCGTAGGCGCAGTTGTTGTCCTCAGTATGTTAACTATACTGACGGTCAATGCCAAAGAGGAGAACTTACCCAAAGAGCCGCATAAGTTCAAATGGATCCTCTTCTCCAGTATAGTGGTAGCTCCTTTCACACTCCTCGTTTACAAAACCTTGAGTATTCTGCCTGCACATTTCAGCGACATAGGAACCATCAACTCCAAAGTTGTGGGTGAACTGCTTTTTACAGACTGGGTACTCCCTTTCGAAATACTCTCGATTCTCCTTCTTTCTGCCATGCTCGGTGCTATTGTCATCGGCAGAGACAGTAAAAAGAAAAAGAAAAAAAGCCAAAAAAGGAGACGTCTATGAGTCCTAATGCCTTTTATCTTCTTGCATCGCTCTTGTTTAGCATTGGTTTGGTAGGTTTGGTAAGCCGTAAAAACCTTTTTGTGCTCTATATGTCCATAGAACTCATGCTCTCTGCCGTATCACTTTTACTGGCAACACTCTCCAAAGTACTGGGAGAAGCAGGCGGTTCGGTGATCTCACTTCTTATTATTGGGGTCATTGCTTCTGAAGCTGCGGTTTTCCTTGCCATGATCATCAACCTTTACCGCTCTAAAAAAACCTTGGACTCAGACAGATTTAACGCCCTGAGAGAAGGAGCCAGAAATGATTGATTCAGCCATACTTTTACAGTGGATCGTTGTTTGGCCTTTTCTCTCCTCACTTCTTATTGCCGTGGTCTACCTCTCCAATACAAAGGCGAAGCGCTATACTTTTTATACTTTGGTAGGTGTGGGAACACCGGTGGTCATGACGATCTTTGCTTTTATACTCATTTTTCAGCTTTCAGAGGGTGCACAAACCATACACGGCACGCTCTTCAAGTGGATAGAGATCGGTGATTTCAATATCTCCCTCTCTTTCATGGCAGACAGACTCTCCGCGGTGATGATCTCTTTCATTACCTTCATTGGAACGCTCATTCACATCTACGCAGCAGGCTACATGAAAGATGACCCTGCCTATGGAAAGTTCTTCGCCTACTTCAACCTCTTTATGGGAAGTATGATGCTTCTTGTCCTAGCGGACAATCCTATTATGATGTTCGTAGGCTGGGAGTTAGTCGGTTTATGTTCCTACCTTCTCATCGGTTTTTACCATCAGGATTCAGCCAATATTACTGCGGCAAATAAAGCATTCATCCTGAACAGAGTAGGGGATTTCGGCTTCATTATGGCCATTTCACTCCTCTTTGTCGCTGTGGGATCGGGTGGTTTTACCTTCGATGCCATTGCAGCCAATATTGGACAGGTGAGTCCTGAAATGCTTACACTTATTGGCTTTCTTCTCTTTGTAGGTGCCATGGGTAAATCAGCACAGATACCACTCTACGTCTGGCTCCCCGATGCCATGGCAGGTCCTACACCCGTTTCGGCACTCATACACGCAGCAACCATGGTGACCGCTGGGGTGTACATGGTGGCACGTTACAGTTTCCTTTATGTGGAAGTACCGGATGTGGGTCTCTTCATTGCCAGCATCGGTGCAGCATCAGCACTCTTTGCAGCTGTTATCGCCTCTTATCAGAGTGACATTAAAAAGATCCTTGCCTACTCGACCATGAGCCAACTCGGGTACATGTTCATTGCCGTCGGTCTGGGTGCCTACTCGGCAGGTATTTTCCATGTCTTTACCCATGCCTTTTTTAAAGCCTTACTCTTTATGGGAGCAGGGGCTGTCATTATTGCCCTGCACCATGAACAGAATATCTTTAAAATGGGCGGACTGAAAAAGCATTTGAAAGTGGTCTATATTACCATGTTCATTGCGACTCTGGCCATTTCTGGTATTCCTCCCTTTGCAGGCTTCTTCTCGAAAGATGCCATTCTTGTAACGGCTTTTGCTTCAGAGCATTATGTCATTTGGGGCGTAGGAACGCTTACTGCAGGCTTAACGGCTTTCTATATGTTCCGTCTGCTCTTTAGCGTCTTTTTCTCCAAAGAGAAAGCATCACATGCCCTGGTACCGCTACCGGCCTCTATGACCCTCCCACTCATTGTGCTTGCAATTGGTTCAGCCACAGCAGGTTTCCTAGGGCTCAATGAAGCCTATGGAGGAAATACCCTTATTAACCAATTCCTGGCACTTCCCGATACAGAGCTGCATATCTCCCATGCGAGTGAATATCTGCTCACTGGATTGAATGTACTTCTTGCTCTTCTGGGTATGGGTCTGGCTTATAAACTCTTTGCCTCAGAAGCAAAAGAGGCACAGCCCGATTCACTCTTTAGAAGCCTTGTCATCAATAAATTCTATATTGACGAGATCTATACTTTCTTCATTGTGAAGCCTTTGCTGCTTATGAGTCACTTGATCGCCAAGGTCATTGACCCGAAGATCTTCGATGGTTTCATCAACCTGAATGTCTGGACATACAGGACATCAGGCTTGCTTTTTGCCAAACTTCAAAACGGAAAGGTGCGCTACTATGCCCTCTATATCTTACTGGCTGTCTCTGTGATGTCCTACTACATTTTAAGTAAATTGGAGATGATGTAATGACAGATCATATTTTAAGTATTATTATTTTTCTTCCACTTTTTACAGCACTTGTTTTAGGAATTGTGAGAGCAGAGGTGAGGCTTTTGAAGATTGGTTCTTTCCTGTCATCAGCGGTGACACTTATGCTCGTTGCATGGCTGACCTTTCAGTTCGACCCTCATGCCGGTATGCAGTTCGTTGAACATGCACCCTGGATCAAAAATATGGGAATAAGCTATTACCTCGGAGTCGATTTCCTCTCTCTGACGGTACTGCTACTCATTACACTTCTCATGCCGCCGCTCTACCTCTATATGAAACATGAAGAGCGTAAAGGCTACTGGTACAATATGATGCTGCTTCAAACGGGTGTGACAGGAGCGGTGCTCTCTTTGGACCTGGTACTTTTCTACCTCTTTTGGGAAACCATGCTTCTCCCTATTTTCATCATGATCGGTAAATACGGAAACGGTATGCATCAGTACAATGCCATGAAGATCGTCCTCATGACCATTCTGGGTTCCATGTCTATGCTCTTTTCTATTTTATACTTGGGCTATATGCATTATGAAGTCACAGGTTTGTGGAGTTTCGCACTCAATGACCTCAGTCAAATAGACTTGAATGCCCAGACGTCCATCTATCTTGCTGCAGGTTTTCTGCTTGCCTTTGTCATTAAGATACCACTGGTCGGCTTCCATACCTGGATGGCACCCGCTTACGGTTCGGCACCGACACCTGCCGTTGTCATTATGTCTTCCATTATGGCAAAACTGGGTGTGTACGGTATCTGGCGTTTTGGTTTTGGTCTTTTTGAAAGCACCTTGCTCTACTATGCCCCGGTGATCGTGGTCTTGTCTCTTATAGGCTTACTCTATTATGCCATTCGTGCCATCACCGAAGACAACTTGCGAAAAATGTTCGCCTACTCTTCGGGGTCACACCTGTCACTTATTGCTCTGGGGCTTATCTTGACCAATATCTATGCCTGGAGCGGCAGTTTATACCTGATCGCCACACATGCCTTGGCATCAGCAGGTATATTCATTATGATCGGGCTGGTTTACAAACGTTTTAAAACCGTCCATATTTCAGAACTCGGAGGTATTGCCTCCAGGGCACCTAAATTTACTTTCTTCTTTGCCTTCTTTGCCTTGAGTATTGCAGGACTTCCCGGAACAGGCGGGTTTGTGGCGGAACTGCTTATTATCATCGGTGCCTTCAAAGTCAACTTCTGGATAGGCTTCTTTACTGCCACCACGATGTTGGCAGCCATGGTCTATGTCTTTTGGATGCTGCAGCGTACACTCTTCGGACCGGACAATTCAAGCTGTGATTTTCAGGACTTGAATGCACGGGAGTTGATCATGCTTCTGCCTCTGGTGCTTATGCTTCTTGTAACGGGTATTGCGCCTTCTTTGTTTACGCCACTGTTTGAGCCACAGTTAAGTCTCTTTTTGAGTGATATCTTACATACTTTGGGAGGTGTGAAATGATGATGCAGTTTATCTATGCCCTGCCTATGGCTATTGTGGTACTGGGAGCCATTTTACTGATGCTGCTGTCCAACAGTAAGATCACCCTGAACAGGCTCAATCTTATCTCAGTCGCCATACTGACGCTTTCGCTCATTTTACAGTTTGTACTTTTTGGTGAAAAAGAGAGTACCTATCTCTTCTCATCCATTTTTGGCAACACATTCATCCTTGATGATTTTTCTGCTATTTTTGATGTGATGTTCACCCTTGGTGCCATACTGACACTGCTCATCAACAATGACTACTTTAAAAGCAGAGAGTACTTTGCGGGAGAGTATTTCTCTCTCATTCTCTTCTCTGTCTTTGGTATGATGATTCTGGCGCATGCCCATGAACTGGTCACGACCTTCATTGGTCTTGAAATTGCCTCACTCAGTATTTATGCCCTTGTCGCCTACCATAAAACAAGAACAATCAGTACCGAAGCGATGATGAAATACATTGTCCTGGGTTCTATGACCGGTGCATTTTATATGCTGGGAACAGCGCTTATCTATGGGGCGGTCGGGTCTACTTCTTTTACAGAAATTGCCGCTTATATTCACAGTCATGACCTTTCAAATATTACGGTACTCATTGTGGGTGCCAGTTTTATTATGATCACGATCATGTTTAAAATAGGTGCCGTTCCTCTGCACGCCTGGGTACTTGACGTCTATCACGGGGCACCGTATCCTATTACCATGTTCATGGCATCTACCTTCAAGATCGGTATTTTTGCCGTAGCACTGCGTCTCTACCTGGTCATGTTCGCACCCATTAACAGTTTCTGGTCAGAAATACTCCAGGTGATCACCATACTCACACTGCTGGGCGGCTCCTGGCTTGCCATCAACCAGACTTTGGTAAAAAGAATGCTTGCCTCTTCTTCTATTGTGCATACGGGTTATCTGCTGATCGCCATTTCGTCGATCGGTCTGGGTTCAGACCTTGCAGCGCCTGCGGTCATGTTCTATCTCATTGCCTACTTCCTCTCCTCTGTGGGATCTTTCGGTATTTTGAGTTTCATTGCGAGTAAAAAGAAAAAGCAGATGACTTACGATGACTTTAAAGGCTTTGCCCAAAGACGTCCCTACATGGCGATCATGATGAGTATCTTTATGCTCTCACTGGCAGGTTTCCCATCCACCATCGGTTTTCTGGGTAAATTTTACATCTTTACTGCCGCCATTGAATCCGGACAGATCCTGCTGGCAGGCCTGGGTATAGCAACGGCTTTCATTTCCGTCTATTACTACTTTAAACTCATTGCAATGATGTATTTTTATGAGTCCGATGAGACACAGAAAAAATTCCCTGTGGGTATCAGTACCGTACTCATTGTCATTATTTCACTCATTGTCATCTGGGGCGGTATCGGTACTTCACTCATACCGTTCGTTCCCGGTGCAGACGGCTTTATGAACTTTGCATCCCAAGCCATAAGCTCTTTGAAATAAGGGTTGCAATAAAATAGGTTTAGAACAAAGAAACCAAGATCAAAAAGGATTTGAAAATGAAAGAAAAAATAGACAAAGTCATTAAGAAGATTGAAGATTCCGAGCATATTGATGCAGAGAAGAAACCCCTTATTATCCAAAAAATAAAAGAGTGGAAAGAAGAAGACAATGCTGTCTCAGAAGTGGTATTGAAACTAGAGAACTGGTGGATGGAAGTGGAACCTATTTTTGCAGAAATGGGTCTTGTTTAAAAGACAATGGATATTTTCACCCAATACACGTATGAAAAAAAGTGGTCTAAAACCACAGAAAAAGAGGCTCTCCAAATGATAAAAGAGGAGATGCCAGAGACCGATGCTCCGGGGACGCTCAGGTATATACTCTCTGAGATAAAAAAGGGAAAGACCCTGACCCTTGGTGATTGCCGATTCCGATCTGAACCCTCTGCGTAATTTTCACTGCTCACAGGGTTTGACACATTATCCGAACTAAATGAGGAGGATCTTATGACAAAAACCCTATTGCTTTCACTCTGTGCGAGTGTGACACTTATGGCTGCACCCACCACCAACACTTTCAGTAAAATTTACGGCGGAGAAGAGAATGACGTTCCCAATGCTGTCATTAAGACAGATGACGGTTTTCTGATTGCCGGAAAAAGTAAAAGTTTCAGTTCCCACCGCGATTATGATGCCTATCTTATCAAGATCGACAAAGCGGGTAAGAAGCTCTGGTCAAAAGTGTATGGCGGAAGAGATGACGATGAAGCCAATGCGCTGACCGTATACGGTAAAGACCTGGTCTTCCTGGGTTCCACGGAGAGTTACGGTAATGACAATGTCAGTTACTATTTTGTGCGCATTACTTCTGACGGTGACGTGCTCTGGCAGAAAACCTACTACCGCGGTGAGCGTGACTACTATTACGGTACGGGTATCGTCGCTGACGGTGATGCCCTGGTACTTTCGGGAACGGAGAAACATTTGAAGTTCCTTTCGACCAAAGTGAACCCTCTGCTGGTAAAAGTGGACGGAAAGGGCAATATGCTCTGGCGCTCCTATGTTTACGGAAAAGATGAAGATTTTGCCAATGCCATCATTACGACCGATGAGGGTTACCTGATGGCCGGGAAAACGGAAACCTACGGACACGGCGACTTTGATGCCTATATGGTCATGATGAGCAAAGAGGGGAAAAAGCTCTGGTTCACGACGTTCGGCGGTGACGACGATGAAACGGCAGAAGATGTCCTGAAAACCAAAGACGGCTACGTACTGGTCGGTTCTACGGACAGTTTCGGCCTTAACTATACGGATGTCTATGTGGTCAAGACCGACAAAAACGGAAAAAAACTCTGGGAACACTCTTACGGCGGCCGATATGATGATGAAGCCTTTGCCGTCACGGCTGCTCCTGATGGCGGCTACGTCATCGCAGGAAGAACAAAAACCCGCAGAAACGGTTATGATCTTTATCTGATTAAAGTGGATAAAAATGGAAATCTCGTCTGGGAAAGAATGTATGGAAATGACGAAGATGACACTGCCCGTGACATTGTTGCCACAGATGACGGCTACCTGATCGTAGGGGAGAAACAGAGTGACCTGAGCAGAAATAATGATGTCTGGGTACTCAAGGTCGACCTTGAGGGAAAACGTTAGGTTTTTCTGTTGCTGTTCTTTGTTGTTGGGGAGGGTGGTCGGCTGAAGCCAACCCTACAGGTGCATATTTGTTAATACGTAGGGTTGGCTTCAGCCGACCACCCCTAGATATTTCGCAAAATATACTCTTGATTTTTACTTCACTCTATACACACTCAGATCATTCGCAAATTTCACAGAACCCTTATAATTTTTCTGTATCTCCCGCTTACTCTCTGACTCTCTTCCCAAAGTTCTAAGCATTCTGTGGGAAAGTACAACTCTTTTGACATTGGCACTCTTGGCGATCTTTCCTATGGTGAGAGGTGTCATGTGGAGATTGGCAGCAGCGCCTGTGGCACCTTTGGGTACGGCATTGTGTGCGATGAGAAGGTTGGTATTTTTTGCCAGTTTTTCAAGGGTACGGTAGTCTCCGTTCATGTCGCCTGAAAAGGTGATACTCTGGTTTCCTACATTAACCCTGTAGGCCAGAGCAGGAATAGGGCCGTGATGTACGGTGATGGTCTGTACGGAGATATTTCCGTTTTTGTATATGGTTTTCACTCTTTTTGATGCTTTGACCGTATGGGCTTTGACTTGAAAAGAGGCGGAGCCGTCCAGGTAGTCTCCCATGTATTCCCAGGCACCTTTATGGTTTTTAAAGAGTCTCTCCACAAAAGTTACAGTATCGGGCATGAGATCATTGCCTTGAGGGCCGTAGATGGGTAAGTCTCTCTGCCGTCTCACGAAAAAACTTGACTTGAG
>JALSUP010000062.1 GCA_027071315.1 Sulfurovum sp. | reverse complement strand
ATGATCATGGCTAACCCTCTATTTTGTAATATTTTGGTAAAATCATACCAAAAGTTAAATAACAAAGGAACTTTTCACATGGATGCATATGAATACGGTGAACTCTTAAAAAACCTCTCCAAAAAAATGGAAAATATCAGCAATATTGTGAAACCCGATGCACTTGAAGCCCGCCTTAAAGAGATCGAAGAGATGCAGCAGGAACAGGACTTTTGGAATGACTCGGACCATGCAGGAAAAATTTCCCAGGAGAAGACCAAAACAGAGCGTATTTTGGAGAAGTTCAACAATGCGAACGATGCGGTTCAGGAAGCCCTGGAGTATTTTGAACTGGCACAGTCTGAAAAAGACGAAGAGACACTTGCCATGCTTTTTGAAGATGCAGATTCTCTTCAGGAGAGTACCAATGCCCTCGAAGTGCAAATGATGCTCTCAGGTGAACACGATGCCAACAATGCCATTGTTTCCATTCACCCCGGAGCGGGTGGTACAGAGTCACAGGACTGGGCAGCCATGCTGTACCGTATGTACCTTAGATGGGCAGAACGTCATGACTTCAAGGTGGAAGTACTGGACTACCAGCCAGCAGAAGAAGCAGGTATCAAAGATGTCTCTTTCATCATTAAAGGGGAAAATGCCTACGGTTACCTCAAAGTGGAGAACGGGATTCACAGACTGGTACGCATCTCTCCTTTTGACTCCAATGCCAAACGCCATACATCATTTTCATCTGTGATGGTCTCTCCTGAAGTCGATGATGACATTGACATTACCATAGAAGACAAAGACATTCGTATAGATACCTACCGTTCTTCAGGGGCAGGAGGTCAACACGTCAACAAAACAGAGTCCGCCATACGTCTAACGCATATAGAGACCAATATTGTCGTACAGTGTCAAAATGACCGTTCACAGCACAAGAACAAAGCGGCTGCCATGAAGATGCTCAAGTCACGCCTTTACGAGTATGAAATGGCTAAGAAACAGGCAGCGCTCGATGGTGTCGAAAAGTCAGACATTGGCTGGGGACACCAGATACGCTCTTACGTCATGCAGCCGTATCAACAGGTCAAAGACACAAGATCAAATCAGGCATTTACCAATGTCGATGCGATTTTGGATGGGGATATAGATAAGTTATTGGAAGGGGTGTTGATCGCTCAGGCGAAATAATGTGAGTTTGGCAAGCCTAACAATTTGCATCTGTAGGGTGTTGTGCCCTCACAACACCAAATATTTGCATGGTATTAAAATTTATTTTGCCAATGGTATTTTTGGTGTTGTCGGGGGACAACACCCTACGCGTCATCATCCTTTATCTTTTCGTCTAACTTAAAATATTTGGAAACTGTTTTGGTCACCACGACCGCAGCCAAAAAAGCCAAAATGACCATGACTATTTTATAAGATATCTGTAAAAGATCCATTAGCGTACCTCTTTCAATATTTTGTCTTCCAGTCTGTACTGTTTTTCGCAACGTGATGACATACTCTCATCATGAGTCACAAGCACCAGACCTGCCCCATTCTCTCGGATATAGTCCAAAAGAACATCCATCACAAGCTCTGCTGTCTCCTTGTCAAGGTTCCCCGTAGGCTCGTCCGCGAAGATAATGCGCGGTTTTTTACTCAGCACTCTGGCAATAGAGACACGCTGCTGCTGCCCGCCAGAGAGTTCTCCTATTTTTTGACCCATTAATTCTTTGATCTCGAGTTTTTCAAGTAAGGCATCTTCTATTTCAGAGCCTGAAAGCATGGTAGCCACTTCAACATTCTCCTTGGCAGACATGCCTTTAAAAAGATAATGGAACTGAAAGATGATCCCTATGTCAAAACGGCGTAACGCCTCTACTTTATTCTCTTTTAACGCATAAATATCCTGATCCAAAAGTATCACTCTCCCTGCATTGGGTTGAATGAATGTTGAAAATATATGCAAAAGTGTCGACTTCCCGGAACCACTGCGTCCAACAATGGCGGCACTGTGTCCAGGTGCTAAAGAAAAATCAACATTGGAAAAAAGAAGGGTATCGAAACCATGGGAGATCCCCTTAGCTTCCAATAAAGGGTGAGACATACATAAAGCCTTTAAATGAATTAAAGTATTTTAACATAATGTAGGTTTGGGTGTACCATTACCCCGACATTCATTGGCATACGTGTTTGTTTTGATGATTTTGTTGAATGTCGGTTGATGTTTTGTACTGTATGTATAATTTGCTTTTGAATGTACAATTTACGTCGGGGTGGTGGCACCCCGACCTTGCGAGCATATTACAAAAGTATTTTTTTTGTACCTTCAAGAATAATAGGTAATCTTTGAACAATCACGTCCTCTACAATAGGGAAATCAATACCCTCATAATCATGTGCTATAAAATTTCGCAATTCATAACTGCCTTTAATGTCTTGTTTTTCAAAATTAGCCAAGACTTCAAGTTCGCCACTGTGTAAGAGTTTATCGAACTGTTCTGCAATAGAAGTCAGGTGCATAAGTATGGCAGCTCTGTCATTTTGTTCATCTTCAAGTGCATCAACTACAGAACCTTTATTAGCAACAATATTTTGAATAAACTCAATTTTCTTCTGAATGATCTCAATACGGTTTAATGCTTTAGAACTATACATAAATCATCTCTCTTTTAATACGATCGGAAAAGGAAGAGTTACTGTCAAGGTCAAAAACATCTGAATTACGATGTAGATTTAAACGAATTTCTTGTTTAAGGTTTGAAACCAGCATAAAATAATCATACGCTGCATAGTTTTCAAGAAAAGCCGGTGTTTTTTTGATGGCAATATCTATGTCACTATACACATTCTGTTCATTGGTGGCAAAACTTCCAAAGAGTGCAATTTCATCAATACCCTTCTTTTTCAATTCAGGCTTGATCTCTCTTAAATAGTTCAAAATAGTCTGTTTTGTTGTTTTCATACATTTATTATAGCATACATGGTTTGGCTCTGCCAAATACCAAGGGGAATTACACATACCTGTCATAATTTAAATTACCGATCATGTAAATTGGGATTTGTTTGTGAATGTATGAGTGAGGTCTGGGTGCCCCACCCCGACATCCAATACGCATGAATGTTTATTATGGTGATTTGATGTGTATGGGTTTAAATTTTGTTTTGTATGTGGGATTTGTTTGTAAATGTATGATTTTTGTCGGGGTGGGGGCACCCCGACCTACGCGAGGATGTGCAATATAGTTTTGCTTACTGTGG
>JALSUP010000061.1 GCA_027071315.1 Sulfurovum sp. | reverse complement strand
CCCGCACGTCCACGTACGCCATCGGTTCCAAATAGTGTCACTGTCACATCCTTAAAATAAAGTTGAATTTTGTTCAATTGTTTAATTCTACCAAAATTTCATTGAAGCGTACAGTAAAGTAGATAAACTTCACACATTAATAAATCTTTAATCTTCTTTTAGGTATTATTCGCGAACTATTTTCACTCTATAACGACGTGAAACAACAATTTAAAAGGAATTACCCTATGGCAAACAACAAATCAGCTAAAAAACGTGTTTTACAAACTGCTGTAAAAACTGAAAGAAACAGATATTACAGAACAAGAATCAAAAACATTGTAAAATCAGTACATGAAGCAGTAGATGCAGCAGATAAGACAGCAGCAGATGCAGCATTTAAAGTAGCAAATCAGCAGATCCACTCACTTGTAAGCAAAGGTTTCATCAAGAAACAAACTGCTGCAAGAAAAGTAAGCCGTCTTCAAAAAATGGTAAACAAGATCGAAGCTGCATAAGCAGTTTTAAATCTTTATAGCGGTCAGCCCATGCGGCTGTTCCTATTTTAATTCTTACAAACCAACACAAAGAACGCCTATGTTCAAAGAAAAACTTCAACCCTTTATAGACCGATATAACGAAATAAGCACACTTTTAAGCTCCCCGGACATCGCTTCAGACATTTCCCGTATGACAGAACTCTCCAAAGAGCAGTCAGGACTGACAGAACTTGTGGAAAAAGCAAATCTCTACATTGAAACTGCCGATGCCATAGAAGAGAACAAAGAGTTACTTGGTGATGAGGAGCTGGGCGATCTTGCAAAAGAGGAACTCGCCGAACTGGAACCGATGCTTCCCCAACTCGAAAGCGAGATCAAAGTCCTCATGATCCCCAAAGACAAAGATGATGACAAGAACATCATCCTTGAGCTGCGTGCCGGTGCAGGTGGAGACGAAGCGGCTCTCTTTGTGGCTGACATTTTCAAAATGTACTCACGCTATGCAGAGCAGGTCGGCTGGAAGATCGAGATCGTCTCCAGCAGTGACGGTACTGCAGGAGGCTACAAAGAGCTCATCGCAGAGGTCAAAGGCGAAGGTGTCTACGCACAACTCAAATACGATGCCGGTATTCACCGCGTACAACGTGTCCCGGACACTGAGACACAGGGGCGTGTACACACTTCTGCCATTACCGTTGCCGTCATCCCTGAAGTGGATGATGTAGAAGTTGACATCAAACCCAACGAGATCAAAATGGATACCTACCGATCAAGTGGATGTGGTGGACAATCGGTCAACACCACAGACTCTGCGGTACGCTTAACACACATTCCTACAGGGATCGTTGCAGCCATCCAGGATGAAAAATCACAACACAAGAACAAAGCTAAAGCCATGAAAGTACTCAAAGCGAGAGTCTATGATCATATATTACAGGCAAGTTTGGATGAATCTGCCAGCCAAAGAAAATTACAGGTTGGTTCAGGTTCAAGATCGGAAAAGATCCGTACCTACAACTACCCGCAAAACCGTCTGACAGACCACCGCATAGGACTGACACTTTATGCTCTTGACGACATTATGAACAACGGTAACCTCAAACTTGTCTTCGAACCACTCATGGCACATGCCCGCATGGAGGCAATACAGGAAGCGGGACTATGAAACGCCTAGCGATCATTCCTGCCTTTCTTCTCTCCCTCTTTCTACTCAGCTCAACCCTCTCTGCAGTAGAACTCAACTGGGAACACAATTTCGATAACGCTCTGGCAACAGCCAAAAAAGAGCATAAAATGGTCTACCTTTTTATAGGGGCAGACAATTGCAAACATTGTGACCGCTTTAAAAAACAGACACTTTCCAATAAAACACTCATTGAGAAGATGAAAAAAGAGTACGTACTGCTCTATATGTCAAGAGACCAGCATAAAATTCCTGACGGATTTGAAAAATATGGTGTCCCGATGCATTACTTTTTAACTGCTGAGGGTAAAATTGTGGCTGTCATTCAAGGCAGCAGAGAACTTGAAGGCTGGTACGATGTACTGGACGAAGTTGACTTAATAAAAGAGAACTAAATGACAAAATTTAAAGCCCTAGAAGCACACAGCGATATACAAGCACTCATCAAATCAACCTTCGATGCCGACCTCCCCATAGCCGGTGGCTGGGGATACTCGAAAGAGAAAGCAACACAGATCCAATCACTCCCGGAGGGAATGCTTCTCATTCAGCTCGAACATATGCTCAGCTCCATACGTGCACATTTGGAAATGAACATTACCCAAGAGCCGGAAAATCGTTACGGTGCCATCAATGCAAGTGAAACAACAAGAGAAGTCCTCAAAAGTGAAGAAGGTCATTTCGACAAAGTCACTTACAAGATCACAGGCATGCAAGAAGCACCCTACAATGCTTTTATTAAGGAGTATAAAGAGGGTTACGGCCAAGAGGGCTTTGACCTCAATGAGCATTTCAAAAGAAGAGAAGAGGCGACGCTGACACGTGAAGTCGTCTATTACTTTGAAGTCTCTGCCCTGCAATCCCCTGCATAAGCTCCCAATAAGTCCCAAAAAGATAATATAATCCTTATTAACTCACTAAGGATTTATCTATGGATTCATCAAAAAGAAAATTTCTGGCACTCTCTGGCGTAGCAATCGCCTCTTCCCTCTACGGAGGTGAAAAAGAGGAGAGTAAAAAAGAGCCTGCAGCGGCAAAACCTCTCACACAAAGCACTAAAGCCCCTCTCCCTGATACAAAGAAACCAAGAGTCGTGGTACTGGGTGGCGGATGGTCGGGACTTTCCATTGCCAAAACAGTCAAAGAGTTTGCCCCCCAAGCAGATGTCATACTGGTTGAAAGACGCCAGGAGTTCATCTCCTGTCCTGTCTCTAACCTCTGGTTGGTTGACAAGGTTGACCTTGAGTACATTACCCATGACTACCTTCAGGCAGCACGAAACTATGACTACACCTTTTTCAATGCCACAGCCATCGGCCTGGACAAGAAAAACCGTATATTAAAAACATCAGAGGGAGACATAGCCTTTGACTACCTTGCACTCTCTCCGGGTATAGACTACGACTACTCCAGATGGACGACCGATACGACACTGGTCACAAGACTGAAGCAGGAGTATCCGGCGGCATTCATCCCGGGTTCCGAGCACATCACACTGAAAAATAAAATACATAACTTCAAAGAGGGTAACTTTATTTTGACGGTACCGGGTGGAAACTACCGCTGTCTGCCAGCCCCTTATGAGAGAGCCTGTATTATTGCAGACTACTTTAAGCAGAACAAACTCAAAGCCAAAGTCATCCTTCTCGATGAGAACAATGCCATCACCATTAAAAAGAAAGGCTTCTCTACAGCATTCAATGAACTCTATGCTGACTACATAGAGTACGTACCCAACGCGGCCATTCACAATATTGACTTAGACAAGAAGATCGTCACCACAGAAATGGACGAGTATGAATTTGCAGATGCCGCCTTCTATCCACGCGTAAGAGGTGCCAAGATTTTAGAAACTATGGGTGTTGCAAAAGATGCCAAAGATATGATGGAGGGGCACATTAACTGCCTTACCTATGAAGTGCTTGGTGAAAAAGACATCTTTATTGCCGGTGATGCCAGACCAATGGGCTTCTCAAAGTCAGGTAACACCTCCAATACAGAAGGGAAGCATGTAGGGCAGATCATTGCTGCACGTGTCAACAAAGAGAAAGCACCAAGCTGGGAACCGCCTATTACCATGTGTTTCTCCGCTGTCTCAACCGTACCCGACAGAGCCATCTACATTTATACCAGATACTCATTCGATAAAAAAGACAAAGATCCGAAGCATATCAAATTTACAGACTGGAAAAAGTTCAGTTTTTCAGAGACAATAAGCAGTGAGAACTGGAAAAAAGATGGTGCAACCGATGCAGCCTCTATTATGTCATGGTCCAGTGCATTGTACTTTGATATGTTTGGTGCCAAATAAGCTTAAAAGCTTCGGACCTTAGCTGTAGGGTGCTGTGCCCCACAGCACCAACAACTTGCATACAAATACACATAAAATCTCAAAGTAAATTTACATTTGAAGCAAATCATCCAAAACAAATTCCACGATTCAAATTTCCATTGCCAATCAAATCTTCGGTATTCTCAGAGGACAACATCCTACAGCTAGCAGAAAACGTTATGAATATTAAATTTATTTAATATGGAATATGTGGTATTTTTTAGGGTAAAAGAGAAATATTAAAAACCTCCTGTCAAGCTGACAGGAGGCGGAGGGGAGAGAAACGGAAGACTACTCTTCAGTTGCTTCGTTAACTGCTGCGTTCATGGCATCCTGTGCTTTAAGTAAAACACTTTTTGATGCTTTATCAGTCACATCAATAGAGCTGAACCAGTTGTATACAGCCGGGTAAGCAAAGTGAACTTCTTTCTCAGCTGTTTTCTTATACATATAGAATGTACATGGAGCAAACGCACCTGCTTCCGGGTGAGTCTTGGATACTTCATAAATAACCGCTACTTTACAGATAGAATATGCATCAAAGAAGTCATAGTCTGTGATCCCTGCTTTTTTATAGTCATCATTCAGTCTGTTGAATCCAGCCAATACAAAACCTGCAGTTTCAAGTCCTGCTTCAAGCTCTTCCTGCAGACCTTCTACTTCATCTTCGATCTCAGCAGGTTTTACATCCATACCCATTGTAAATCTTTTTACAAGATCTCCCTCTGGTTTTTCAATCTTATAGTGAGTCTCTTCAAACTTACCATTAGGCATTGCTTTTGCCAATACATCAGAAACCTCTTTCATATAAGCAACAAGGTCTGCATTGTCAGCAGGAATACCCGTAATTTTAGAGATACCCGCTGCAGCCATTGAAGATACAGAAATAGTCTTTTCACCTTTTCTTGTATAAAGAGACATACTGAGTGGTGTAAAAAGTGCAATCTCAGGATACTTCTTAGCCAACTTGCTTACTGAAGATTTCTTGTGAAGTGTCATAAGGTTGAACGCATCATGTGCATGGTCTTTGAATTTAGCTTCAAACGCCTTGTTCATGTCATTGTTACCTGTAATATAGAAACCGGCATCTTTAAATGCCTGCTCGATCGTTTTCGCATTTATTTTACCGCCCTGATTGTCTGCGGTGTAAATACGAATATCCTGTGCAGCATTCGCCGCAATACCAAATGTAAGCAATACTGCTACTGCTAAACTTTTAAAGTTCATTTTCATGTTTTGTCCTTAAGGTTGAATTTTGAATAGATTATCATAGCAAAAAAGCGATTATAGTTCACTTTTTTCTCGTCTATAACAAATAGTATAAAAGAATTGTGTATCAAATGTGACATAATACGGAAAGGAAGCAGTGAGAGGGTAAGAGCGGTAAAATTAGTCTATCAGGTAGATTTCATCACCTTCGGCAATTGTACCTGCTTCAATGACTTTTGCAAAAACACCTCTGTCTTTTTTAAGCAGTTTGGGGACTCTGCTATCAATGTTACTCAAGCTTTTACACAAAGTACAGGGCTGACTGATTTCCAGGATCACTGCTCCGATTTTTAGTCTGCTGCCAACAGGAAGTCTGTATGGATTGTAATCCATAAGAAGATTTTCTCCCAACACACCATATTCAGTCTCTATGCCATGACTTTTTACAAGCAGATAACTGTCCAGTGAAGTAAGAAGGACTGATCTGTCTCTGTCTTTGTCATAGTGTTTGTCGTTTATAATACCGTTTCCGTCCAGATGCAGTTCTTTGCTTGCCTGACGTCCCGTAGGAGGAGAAAAAAATAAGGAAGAGAGAGTACCGACTTTAGTCATGTTAACCTGCTTTTAGTCAATGTTGTTATAAGCTTTAGAGCTGACAATTTTAAGTGTCTCAAGAAATTTCACTTCATCTTTGTAGCCTACTTCGTCATATACAAGTTCTCCGTTTTGATCAAAAAACAGACAACTTGGATATACCGGGTAACCGATCTTCTTTGCAAATTCCAGTTTGCTCAATTTTATGTTATCAAAGGTAACAATACCTTCATCTTTGACATTGATATCGACAAAAATAAAATCTTTCTTTATGGATGCCTGAACATCATCATCATCTAAAGTAAATTCTTGTAATTTTTCGCAGTAGGGACAGCCTGTAGTGTGTAAAAAAACCAAAATATGTTTATTGGTTTTTTTAGCATCTACTACAAGATTGTCAAGGTTGACGTCGCTAGCAAAAGAGAGGCTAGCAAACGCCAGGAGTGTAAGAATAACGCGTTTGAAATACACTGTGCTTACGCTGCGTCTTCTTGTGTTTCTGAGTCTTCACCACTTGTGTCCGTATCAGCACCTTCGGCACTGTAGTCGATCAAGTCGTCTTCGTCAAACATTTCAAGCTCTTCGTAAGATCTAAATACGTTTCCTGCACTTAGAACCCAGTAGAGATCTTTATCTTTAAATTCATCAAGCGTTACCTCTTTAGTAATGAAGTCGGCAGTAATACCATCATCCATTTTCTCGAGTACTCTGTCTTTCATTAAAGTAAAGTATTGTACCGACTCGTCAGCTGCTGTCTTGTCTGTAATAAATCCGTGTCCAGGAACCAAGTGCTCCCAGTCTCTGGATTTGATCGCATTCAAGGCATTGATCTGACCAATAACGATACCGTCTCTGTTTGAAGTGACCCTACCGTTCATAACAACGTCGGCAACCAAAACAACTTTATCATCCGGCAAATAAAGGAACCAGTCTTCTTCAGAGTGTGCATAACCCACTTTTACATATTCCATGTTCACACCGGAAATGTTAAGTTTCGTTGTCTCTTCAAATGACTTGTCCACTCTTGGGAGTGTTGTTCCTCTGATCGCATTCTGATAGAGTGCTTTGATCATTCTTGTCTGCATACCAGGGTAATCTTTACCATCTATATGTCTAGGACCATAATAGTTCTCATTAATGACAGAAGGACCATAGATCGTTGCATGATGCACCTCTTTATAGTAAGAGTTACCCAACCAGTGGTCATCATGTTCATGACTGATGATAACAGCTTTTACAGGCATATCAGCAATTTTCTTCATCTCTGCATACGCTTGTGAAGCAAAGATGTAAGAAGGACCTGAATCCCAAGCGATCCATGCATCGTCACCCTTGATATAACAAGAGTTTGACATGTCTCCTGCATTATCTTTGGTAGGCATTTCCATGGCACCAAAGAAACACCAGACTCTTTCACTGACTTGAACCGGCTTTAAGTTATAGTCCCAGTCAGCGCCTTTACCAGTATGGGAAGGTACCCACTCGTGCAGGATGAAGTTTCCATCTGCGTCGAGTTTGTGCTTCACTTCTGGTGTTGTTGTTTTATTTCCGATAAAAGGCAATGCAGCAAAGAATGCCACTACCAATAATATAATACTTAATATACTCTTCATAAGTATCCTTATTTAATTTTTTTCTTTCCTGTTGTTACTTTACCATTATTATCAGTCAATGTAAACTCCAACTCATCACCTTTTTTAGCACCCGTGAATGAGAATTTCAAGAGTGGGTTTTCTGACATAAATCCACTTGTAGTTGCATCAAATACAACTTTCCCGTTTGCTTTGGCAACGATGTATGTAAAGAATTCTGGTTTGATCTTCTTTTTTTCAGCTTCTTCTTTATCTGCCATTACACTTGTAAACATTGCTTTTACTTTAACAACGCCACCTTTTTCTTTTGCTTTGATTTTCATTTTACCCATTTTGTATCCTTTTCAATTTTTTATTTATGTATCTCTTAGCTGTTGTCTTGTGTCGTGAGGGGGTTAGATCAACCTCCACAACCACCGATTGATACATCGATCTCTTTACCAGTTGTGTAAAGTGTTCCATCTTTTGCTTTTGCTACAATTGTAACCAATGCTGTTTGTCTCATTTTAATTCTGAATGAGTAATCTACTTTTTGACCTTCTGGTACTGAAAATACAACTGTTGCAGCTCTAGGGTTTGCATCCTGGAAAAGAGCGATTGTTTCAATGTCAAGATCAGTCTTAAGTGTAATAGGGATTGATCCACCATTCTCTGCCAACTTAGGCGCTACGAATTTGATCTTATCTGTTTTCTTTAGTGGTGCATCACCAAACATTGCTTTGATCGCTTCCGGAGATTTTTCAGCTTTCCATGCATCCGGCTTAGTCTCTCTGAAGTTTACTGCGTATAGGTTCGTCATTGGTGCAAGAACAGCTGCTGCTGCTACAAGTCCAAGGTTTAAAAATTTTCTTCTTTCCATTGTGTTTCCTTTAAGTTTAATTTGATCTACCAGAGAGGTTTCCCTCTTCTGGTAACAGTTTATTGACTGATTGTGAAGTAAAAGTGTATCACACTTACTTACTTGCGCCAACCATATATTCAATAATCGTTTTAATGTCTGCATCACTCAGGTCAGTATTCCCACCTTTTGGTGGCATACCGCCTGTACCTTTGATCGCATTCACAAGCACTTTATCCATACCCTTTTTCATAACAGCTGCCCATGCGCTGGCATCGCCAACTCTTGGTGCACCCATTGTGTCATTTCCGTGACACAGCTTACAAGAAGAATCATACAACTTCTCACCTTTAGAAACGCTTCCCGCATCTGTCTCAGGTGGAAGGTCTTTTCCAAATGCATATGGAGGAACAACGTCCTTCATTTCATACTTGATCTTCATCAGTTTTGCAGGTAATCCTTTTTCACCAGGCCCTGAACTTGGGTCTTTACAATCTTTCATACATCTTGTACCCATACCGATGTTCTTGGCACGGTCTGCAAAGAATGCTTTGACATTTGCAGGCCCTTCAGGTCCGTCGATCACAGGGTAGAAACCATCTTTGTTCGGAAGAACGACTTTCATCAGTTTCTCTTTGTTCAATACATACTCATCATCCATTTCCTGACCATCGATCTTGATCTCATTCTGAGCCAGGATATAGGCAGTCAATGCATATACTTCATCATTAGTCAAAGACTTTGGATGTGCATATGGCATTGCATCTCTGATGTATGTGAACAGTGTTGTCGCATATGGCCAGTAAGTACCAACGGTTCTTTTTGGTGCATCCATACCCGGTTTGATTCTCTGGTTCTTAAGTGTGATGACCACACCATTTTTATCTTTGGCCTGATTACCACCAGCAAGTTGAGGATAACCTTTACCCCCGCCACCAAAGTCTCCGTGACAAACTGCACATTGTGCATCAAAGAGTTCATCACCGTCTTCAACTGAACCTTCACCATCCGGTAAACCTTTACCATCTGGACGAGCGTCTACATCCCATGCTTTGATCTCATTGGCTGTAGGTGTTCTACCGAAATTCACACCTTTTGTACTCTGAGTGTTATATCTGTATGCTGTGTACACACCATTTTCTCTTGGGTATATCACACCACCGTCAATAGCACCTGGCTTTGATTTATAGACACCTGGTATACATGCAGTACTTGCAGCAGCAACAGAAAGCGTTGTGCTCAGTGCCAATGTCATACCAATTGTGATTAATTTACGATCTAATTTGAACATTGCTTACCTCCCCTTTTTCAGTTACTTGCCATGTGACGATTGCGTTTCTGTGATAGACACATTCAACACCGACAATACCTTTTTCCTGGTTCACTGTTGGCTGGACATCACCTGAATCATCATAAGAGCGGCTCTGTAACAACAGTGGCTTACCCTCATACTTGTACATATAAGAGAATCTTGTCCAACACTTAGGAAGTACCAAACCTTTAAGCTGTGCTTCTACCCAGTTCTTTCCACCGTCAAAACTGATATCTACACCTTTAATTGTTCCGTAACCGGACCATGCTAAACCTTCGATCTCAACAAGGTCACCCTTCTTAAGGTCTTTCCAGTCCTTCTCAGGTGCCGGTGAAGTAATGATTGAGTTAGTCTCAAGTGCATAGAAGTGCTGAATCGCTTTTCCGCTTGCTGTCAAGGCAGTATACTTGGAAGTTTCCTCTTTTGCATACCATGGCTTGTCACCAAACTCAAGTCTCTTCAACCACTTCACACAAAGGTTAGCTTCCCAACCCGGAGCCATAAGACGAACAGGATAACCCTGCTCGTTACGCAGTGCTTCACCATTTTGTGCATAAACGATCATGACATCGTCAAGTACTTTTTCGATTGGCAGTGTTCTACTCATCTCAGAACCGTCACCACCTTCTGCCAACATCCATTTGGCTTCCGGCTTAAGACCTAGTTCATCAAGAATCGTTTTCAAACGTACACCTGTCCACTGGGCACAAGACATCATACCTTTAACGAACTGTGCTGTTCCGAACTGTGGACCTTTCCACTCAGCAGCTGAGTTTGATGGACATTCCATAAACAAAATTCTGCTTTCGCTCGGGTATCTCTTAAGCTGGTCAAGTGTCAATACAATTGGCTTCTCTACGAGTCCGTGTATCATCAGTCTCCACTTGTTCGGATTAACATGTGCCACACCATTGTGTGTACGTGTAAAGTGCAATCCGTTCGGTACAATAATACCTTTAAGGTCAGCGATCGGTGTCATTGAAATAGCAGCATGCATGTCTCCTGCTGAAGACATAAGTGCTGATGTTCTTCTGACAACATTATGCTCATATGCCGCAGGCATTCCGTAAGGGTATTTGTTACACTCTTCACCAAGTGTCGTTCCCCACTTCACTTCTTCAACGATGTTTTCATCATCTTTACCACTTGCCATAACTGCACTTGGTGCAACCATAGTCGTTGCAGCAACAGCAGATACAGTTGCAGTTTTCTTAAAAAAATCTCTTCTGCCAGCAGATGCAATTTTTTCTTCTGTTTTGTTATTCAAATTATCTCCTTTATATTTTGATGGTATCAACCCAGCTCAAGAATAAGCTCTTTCTTTTTTGTTGATAAATGTTCAAGAATCATTTCTCCAACATCTTCTCGGTCTTGCCATTCTGACTCTTCATGAATATTAAAAAGTCTCTTAAAATATTCATAATGACTGTCGCCGCTTGTGACTTTAAAAAAATAAAATCTTCGGTAACTTATGCCATTGATATCACTAATGGCAAATTTTTTATTCTCACTATCTTGATACACCTCCTCTTCAATGTACTTCCTAAAAAAGTCAGACTCTT
>JALSUP010000060.1:4240-11109 GCA_027071315.1 Sulfurovum sp. | reverse complement strand
CATTACCATTGTTAGTAACATTGTATTCCCATGTGACGACATCACCTACTGCTAGTACTGGTGCTAAGGCTGCTGTATCTGCATCTACACCGTTGGTTGATTTCTCTAAACCTACTTTTGGTACAGGTGGTACTCTGTAGTGTGATGGGTCTGTATCATTGACATCATCTCCACTTACATTTCCATCGGCTGTGACCGTTGCATTATTCTCATATGCACCTACCACTGCTGTACCAGTAAGCGTACATAACATTGATGCACCAACGGCTAGCGTATTCTGAGGACAAGTCGCTACTCCTTCTGGAGTATCTGTGACTACAATATTTATCAGTGGCTCATTACCATTGTTAGTAACATTGTATTCCCATGTGACGACATCACCTACTGCTAGTACTGGTGCTAAGGCTGCTGTATCTGCATCTACACCGTTGGTTGATTTCTCTAAACCTACTTTTGGTACAGGCTTGTAGAATCCAAAATCTACTGTCATGTTTCCGTTGTTGTCATCTACATTATCTGCATCGTCACCATTATTCGAAAGATCAGATACTTCATCTGCATCTTCAGGTTCACTATTATGTGTAAGTGTAAATACTCCTGATGTATACACACCAGCGACAGATGTTTTAATATTTGAATCACCTTTAGTATCATCATTATCTGCTGTGGTTTGAACATCACTTGGGAAATATCCCATTGGTACTGTAGAGACTTGTACCGAGTAGTTACCTTCAGGAAGATTTCCAAAGAAGTATCTACCATTGCTATCTGTGAGCATTGAAGTAACTCTATTGCCACTTGCGTCTAAGAGTGTTACATTGGCATCTACTATACCAACTTCACCCGCATCCTGCTGTCCATTATTGTTTTCATCAAACCAGACAACAGAACCGATGGAGACTTTTGGTCGATAGAATCCAAAATCTACTGTCATATTTCCGTTATTGTCATCTACAGAATCTTGAGCATCTCCATTGTTAGGGAGTGATGCATTTTCATCTGCAAATTCAGGTTCACCATTATTTGTAAGCTCTACAAGACCTGAAATATAAATACCTGTTGTAGTATTAGGATTTGCTATATTAGAATCACCCTTCTCGTCATTATTGGCATTTGCTGTCTGTATAGATGATGGGATATATCCTGGTACATTTGTCATATCTATTTGAACAGAGTAATTACCCTCTGACAAGTCATCAAAGTAGTATGTACCATTGGCATCTGTAGACATAGTTTTTCCTACCACAGCTGTACCATTTTCATCAAGTAGTGTGACCACTGCTCCCACTATACCAGACTCATTTGCATCTTGTGTTCCATTATTGTTTTCATCAAACCATACTACTGAACCTAATGAGACTTTAGGGAGATAGAATCCAAAGTCCACAGTCATATCTCCTGAAGCATCTTCAGTACCATCTAGATTTCCACCTGTAACTGCATTTTCATCTGCATCTAAAGGTTCAGTACCTGGTTCTAGTGTAATCGTTGTAGAGAATGCTTCATCACCAGGATTAGCTTGGATACCATTATCATCTCCATCAACTCCATTATCTGAACCATTTCCATCACTTGATGTAGGTGCATCAGCAGGTGCAGTGACACCTACTATATACTTACCAGGAAGTAGTTTTCCAAAGAAATAATTTCCCATTGCATTTGTATCCATTGTTTTGATAGCAGCTCCATCTGGTATGCCATCACTATTATTATCCTCATAAAGATTTACTGTTTGACCTGATATTTCTGATTCCCCAGCATCCTGCTTGGCATTGTTGTTAGTATCATAAAATACAGTAGAACCAATGCTTACCAGTGGCACAAAGCCAAAGTCTACCGTCATATTTCCATTTGCATCTTTGAGTCCAGCTTGATTAGGTTGCCCACTCTCTGCTGCTATAGTTGATGTCTCTGCTGTTGGTTCGGTACCTGCTGCCAAAGTCACTACAGGGGAATAGTAAACTTGATCATTTATATTTGTCTCTAAAGCACTACTTATATCTATATTTGAATCACTGTCATTGTCATCATTTGTATTTGTATTTTGTACATCTGATGCTCTTAGTGAAGTGATAGCTATGCTACCAGGATTTGAAGCTGTTGATAAATCTACTTTTACGACATAATCACCTGAAAGAAGCCCATTAAAGTTGTATTCACCTGTTGCAATTGTTGGTATCAATGGCACATCTGTACCATCTGGCATTTTAGCTCTTGTTCCATCTGGATTTAACAATGTAACTGTAGCACCCTCTATTGGAAGCTCACCAGCATCCTGGATACCATTATTATTTGCATCTACCCATACTATAGAGCCTACACTTACTGTCTCTACATTATCGTAGGTACAAGTAATCGTATCACCAAACTGAATATCTATTCCTATAGTCCCTGCCAATACTTGTGCAGAAGTTGCATCTGTTACCACTGGTACAGTAGCACCTGATGCTGTATCTAAACACTGTATAGACTTCAGATACCAGCCAGCTTGAGCTGTCTCTGCAACATCATACTGTTGTTCTTGTCCAGCTGCTAGACCCGTCATATCAATCAAAATCGTATTGATATGGTTATCTCCATCACTGTCTGCAGTCTCCCCGTCTAGGGTAAATGTATTTATATAATTATTTGCATTCCCCGTATTGCCTGTCAATACAGAAGTAAATCCAAAGTCTGTTGCATCTGCTGGTGTTGCATTTTTAACAAAGGTAACTTTGGTGACCTCTGTATTTGTAATTGTACAAGTAATCGTGTTTTCTGCTTTGGATGTTCCCAGTGGACTTAAAGCATCCGAAGTAATACCATAAGTATCAGTCGTATCTAAAACCTCTGCTACCTGTGTATGTACCAATCCACCATTTTCATCACGACATACTAAAGAACTAATATATTTTTCAGTGTTATTGGTTGAAGCTTCTCCTATAGTAATCTTACCTGGTGCAGTTATAGCACCTGGTACAAATGATGCATATTCTGTAGTACCACCATTGGTCACTGAAGATACTGTTTGTACACCAGCTTGTAAATCAAATGTATCTGTAATATTTGATGTCATTAATACTTTCTGTGTTCTTACCACTGGCAAAATAGTGATTCTATGATCCTCTATCTCACCGTCTAGTGCAGATCCTGTTGGACTCCCTGCTGCTGTATTATCTGTAGAAAGACGCAATCGCACTGCCGTCTCACCCACATTTATATCACCAACTGCTGGGAATGTTAAATCTACGTTTGAGACAGAACCATCACCTGGTACAGTTGCTGGAGATGAAGTTTCTCCCACATCATCAAAATCACCATCATTATTGAAGTCTATATATCCATATACCGTTGCCTCTTTACCTGTAGTATTATTGACTTCTATATTATGTAGTGTATAGGTTGATGTTTTTGCTCCTGTATTATCTGCTACTGTTAATACATCTTGTGCCGGCATATCAATAGCATCTTCGTCATCTGTGCCATTCGTATCATCACCTGTTGCATCTACACTTGGCATACCATCAAGTTCATCATCGAGCTTAGCACCCAGTTTCAATCCAGGTACTATGATATGATTTGCTCCATTGTTTGCCCCTGTTGTTCCATAAGTATCTGGCTGATCACCATAATCTCTTATCTGGTAGAAGCCAAAGTCAACGGTCATATTTCCGTTATTATCATCTGAACTATCTGCATCATCACCATTATTTGGAAGGTTTGATATTTCATTTGCATCTTCTGGCTCACCATTGTTTGTAAGCTCTACTATACCTGAAGTATAGAGAAGACCATTAGTATCTTTAATATTTGAATCAAATGGATTATCATCATTTGCTATAGGATTTTGAATAGAAGATGGTACAAAGCCTGGAACTCCTGTCATATCAACTTGTACAGAGTAGTTTCCTTCGGAAAGGTCTCCAAAGTAGTATGTTCCATTTACTCCCGTGATTACTGAACCTATACTATTATTATTCTCATCCAAAAGTGTTACATTAGCATCTGAAATTCCAACTTCGTTAGCATCTTGCTGTCCATTATTATTCTCATCAAACCATATAACTGAACCTAATGAGACTTTAGGTATTACTGTAACTTCTGCAGGATCATGGTCATCTTCGTCTCCACCATTTTTTCCATCTTGATCCATAACATTGTCATCATCCATATCATCCGTTTCTCCTGGACTGTTAAACTGTTCTGCATCGGGTGTCGAGTCAATATCTGTTGTAGTTACACCACCCTTTTTATCTGAAGCATCTGTAATTTCTGCCCAGTTACGAATAGTAGTTCCTGAAAAATCGCTATTTACATAAAGTGCAATATCGAAACTTACTTGGTCACCTGGAGCTAATTGGTTAATTGTAAAAGTACCATCTTTGTGATCATTTACGCCTACAGTTATAGGAGGCGTTGTGCGATCTGCCAAAGGGATACCTGCTTGTACATGCCCTGTACCCAATTCATTTACAGGATCAACTGTATCGGCTAAGCCATCTGCGTCCTCATCATTTCTAACACCTGCACCCAAAATACCATCATTATTGGCATCATCACCATTGGCTTCAATGACATCAAATATACCGTCACCGTCTGAATCCAAATCTAACCAATTTTTAAGCCCATCATTATCTACATCATCTGCAGCATCATTAATACTAAGTGCTACACCGTTTAAACTTGCAGGCAATCCATTTGCATCTACTGCATTGCCTGTTCCGGGGTGTCCATCACCATCAGGATCCGTACCGCCTGCTTCTGTCACATCAGGTATACCATCTCCATCTGAATCTAAATCAAGATTATTTGGTATACCATCATCATCAATATCCAGTCCATTTGTAAATGGATTCCCATCATTTACTACAAGTGCTATTTCATCTGTATCTAAAATACCATCATTATCATCATCTATATCAACATCATTCAGTACACCATCACCATCTTCATCCGGGTTAGATCTCCAGTCTTTATCTCCTCCTGCCTCGGTATCTGACAAATCATCAGGAGATTGTTCATTGGTTGCCCCTGCATTATTCACACCTGAGTTACCATCTGCATCAAATACATCTGCAAGTCCATCACCATCAGAATCAACTGTGTTGTCTACAAAACCATCATCATTGACATCTTGATCTACTCCTCCAACATCACGCTCATCTATATCTTTTATACCATCATTATCTGAATCTAAATCTGCATAATCTGGAGCAGAACCACCATCAGAGTTTACATATCCAACAATTTCAACACCATTTCGTATATCATAGGCATCATCAATACCATTTCCATCAGAATCGCTTCCTGAAGGAGGACTGTAGGAGAATGTAGATTGCCCTTCTATATTATCAACAATTCCATCATTGTCTATATCTATATCTAAATAATTAGGTATACCATCATTATCACGGTCTTTGTTAAATCCATAACCACCTAAGACATTATCTGGATAATCTGGATCATTACTATCTGCAAGACCATCACCATCGGAATCACTTGGTTTTCCTGTGCCTACGATACCATCGTTATCTCCATCTACTACTTGGAAGTTACCCTCAAAGGTATCTGGTAAACCATCACCATCAGAATCTAAGTCTAAGAAGTTAGGTACTCCATCCCCATCAGTATCTATAATGACACCTCCTCCATCTGCCAACTCTATTGCATCTGAAAGACCATCATTGTCAGAGTCCAAATCAAGTCTATTTGGAATGCCATCATTATCTGCATCAAAATCTCCATTATAAACTCCTATATCCTCATCAACATCTAAAATACCATCATTGTCATCATCCGTATCTACATCATTTAGTATACCATCTCCATCCATATCTAGCGGATTAGGTGAAGTTTGCGTAATGCCTGAAGTATTGGATTCAAATGTTGTTCCATCAGGAAGATAATCTATTACATCAATGTCAAATGCTGTTAATGTACCTTGATTTTCCACCGTGATTGTGTAATTTACTTTATCTCCAGGGCGTATTGCAGAAGGTTGTCCTGCTGCCAATGTTTTTTTCAATGCAAGATCAAAAACTTGCCCCACTATTATCTCTGCTGGATCATAATCATCTTTATCAGTAACAGATGTTGTATCATTATCATCTACATCGGGAGTTGAAGTATTAGTCTCAGAATTTGGTATTGAATCTTTATCTTTTAGTCCAAATGTATTATTATCATCTGCTATTTCTGCATTATTGATAATTTTTGTACCCTCAAAGTCATTATCTATTGTAAAACTGATATCTACTGTTGTTTGAGCACCTGCTGTAAGTGTAGCTATTGGAGTATTTAATGTTGCAACGCCTGCATTTTCTGTCCATGCTCCATCAGCTAAGGTCAATCCTTCAGGGATATAATCATTTATTTGTATATCTGTTGCATCAACATTACCTTGGTTAAACAGTGTAATTGTAAATGTCACAGCAGAACCTTGTGTAAACGGTCCTGGTGTTGCAGTAGTGTTAAGAACTTTGATTAATGCAAGGTCAAATATTTTTTCTATTGGTAACAATTCGTTGACAATAATTACAGAATTATTTACATCTTTTTGTATAGTTACAGGCGATGTTGTAATAACTGGTGCCTTGTATGTATACCACTCAGGAGCCGTAGGTTGCACTGGTTCTTCAATCGTACATACTGTACCCTCAGGTATTCCTGTTATAAATGATGAACTATTATCATCTACACTTACTGTAAAGGCTGTATTATTATTATCACATGTTACAACGATATCAAAGCTTGTATCATGCACTCCCCCTGTCACTATCTTCGTAAGGTTCAGGTCTCCTGTGTTTTGTACAAGGGTGTTAGTGACATTTATTTCTGAGGTTGTACCGTTTCCGATAGTCACTGTGCCTGCTGGTACAATCGTGGCTGCT
>JALSUP010000060.1:0-4140 GCA_027071315.1 Sulfurovum sp. | reverse complement strand
ATCAAGTTTAAATGTCTGATTGTCTGTTCCCCCTGTCACTATCTTCGTAAGGTTCAGGTCTCCTGTGTTTTGTACAAGGGTGTTAGTGACATTTATTTCTGAGGTTGTACCGTTTCCGATAGTCACTTGTGCTGTAATCAGTGGTGACTGATAGATGTATCCTGCCGGTGGCGTTGGATCTGTCTCTGAAACGGAACAAGTCGTACCTGCTGGGATATTACTAATACTATGCGTAACACCGGCAGCAAGAGTAATATCTGCATCAAATGAATTATCTGTACAATCTATATGTAGTGCAAACGCTTGTGCATCTATTCCACCTATAAGTATTTTTCTAATATCTAAACTACCCACTTCATTTGGTTCTGAGAAACCAAAGTCATAGGTATGATTATTAACTCCTTTTTCGCCTGTAGTCAACTGTATAGTTGAGTATCCTACATGAATACCCCCATCATCACCATCACTATCACGCACATCTGAGCTACCTTGATCTTTAAGTGTAATAGTATGATTTGCAGGAATATCAGAATCATTTAAAGGTAATCTTATCTCATAGTTAGTATTTGGTTTCAAAGAACCACTTATCATACCATTATCAGTCTTTCCACCAAAGTAATATGTTCCATTTGCATCTGTAGTAGTTTCACCTACTTTAGTATTCCCTTCCCATAACTCCAAAGTGATATTTGGGAGTACTGCTTCATTTGGGTCCTGAATACCGTCTTTATTGCTATCTATCCATACATAATTACCTATTTCTAATGGTACAGTAGAAGGGTCACATAATAACTCAATATCACCGAGCCCTATACTTTTACCCATATTGGTTTTACTGCTACCGCTATAGAGTACATTGTCGTGACTAGTCGCACCATTAGAGTTACTAAGGCGTGTTACACCACCTTGATAGATACCATTTGGATCCATGACTGCAGCCAATACATGGTCTTCATTTGGATGTTGAGCCAATCCTCCAAGTATCGTTTCTTGGTGTCCTTTACTTCCTGCTCTATAGTCATCATCATAAAATTCTGCGCCACCGGGTCCTTGTCCTACGCCTTTTGGATGTCCAGTATCTCCACCACAGGTTCCCCCACTTTCAAGTGTCCACCCAGAGCCATTTGTACAGGCACGAAGTATCTCTCCACCTGCATTATACTCATGCCTTACATGACCTGTTGGTCCATAATTCTGTTGACCAAATTGCATACCTCCACGATCTATAAAAGCTAGTATCATGGCGCCTTTTTTATCGAATTCGATATCTGAAAGTATAGGCATCATACGTGAAGTTCTACTTGCACTTGAACCACCATCTTCAAAAATAGTTGCTCCAGCACTTACACCTGGACCAGAATTAGTATCGTTAATATATTCATCTGTCCATGTTTGCCAATAGCTATCTCTATTACCATGTCTATATAAAGAAGCTTGACCCTTTTTATAATTAAGTGGAATATCTAATGCTGTAGACCATGCTCCTGAAGTAGGGTCATATGCATACACCATTGCTTTGAGGTATGCTGGTGGAGGATTGACGCTTATTTGCGAACTTGGATTGTTTTCTCCTGTACATACAACTCCTACATATACTTTTCCATCATGATTTTTTAGTGCCCATGGACGTGCAAGCCCGTTTGTACATGTTCCAGCACTAAGCCAAGGCTGATTTGGCAATGCGGAGGCTGTAGTGGGTGTCTGAGCAGGATTCCCTATTGGCAGCTGATAAACCATTCTATCATGTAAGTTTGTAACATATAAAGTGGCACCATCTGCAGATAAGTCAATGTCACCCATACCTACTTTAGCTACTTTTCCAAAGACATCTGGGTGGTCATTGCTGGCTACATTTGCTCCATGAAAATTTCGATTTGCATTACTAGGTACCGTACCGGCATCTATACCCAAATTTGATAATTTCGTAAATAGAGATACGCTTCCAGTAGCCATATCTTTGACATATATAGCGTCTATACCATCTGGACCGACACCAACGTGACGCTTTAATACTGCAGATGTAAAAAGTTTTTTACTCTCTCTTTGATATGCTAGTCCCCATACCGAACCTATCTGAGTATTGGTTGCTGCTGTTGCACCACCATTTGTGGCATTGTAAGCAAAAGTATGTAATGCTGTCCTTCCCCCCGTAGCATCGTCATTAGTAAAACGTGTTATCGCTACCTGTGGGTTTGCCTGACAAGTATCTCCTGAATCTGCTTTAGAAATACCTAAATCTATATTTGCCTGTGGCGACTGTACACGAACAACGGTTGAGTTGTTATTTAAACCAGAAGGTCCAGGGTTCCAGCCAGCAGGAAGATTTGAAAACTCTAGACGATAAACCTTAGCATCATCAAGTCCAGAGATGGCGTAATTACCATTTATGTCTGTTGTGGCTGTCGCTACAACTGTACCACTCTCATCATAAACTTTAACAACTACAGCACTTTGTCCAGACTCATTGTCCTTTCTACCATTCAAGTTTAAATCTTTATATACAGTTCCTTTGAGTTCACCTGCTGAGACAGGAGGCACTGACTCATAAGAAATTTCAAGATTATCCACATAAATGTACTCATTGCCACCCACTGTATCAAGTACCTTAAGTCGTATTCGTGTATTGCTCGATATATAAGCTGATATATCTTTCGCAAAAGAACCTGCTCCAGCATTAAGTTGCGGGCCAGTTACCCTTCCTATTTCAGTATACGAGGTTCCTCCGTTGGTTGAACCTTCAACAAGTAAAACATCACTTGATTCAAATCCACTTCCACCATGCCAGTCAAAGCTTAAATTAGCAGAAGTAGCACCAGACAAATCAACACCACGATGAATATTTAGCCCATAACTCCCATAACCATGAAGGCGCAATTCTCCACCAGTAATTTTTATATACCCTGATCCAGCACCTCCACTGGCATCATATTCTTCCCAATTACCTGCCCAATTTGTACTACCATCATTGTTGGCATAACTAACATTCGAAAACGTGTCTTTAACAGTCTCCGTAGCCTGTAATTGCGTCATAGTAAACACCATAACTAATAATTGTACTAATAGTTTTATACTTTTAATTCCCCAGATATTCATGCTCCCACCCTCAAATAATTATAATTTCTTTATGGTAACATAAAAATGTCAAAAAACAACATTATTATTTTTTTATTACTATCCACTTTCTATCTATTTTATCCCATTTTGCGGTATAAAAAGTTCTATCCTCTTTAGATGATTGGGCAACAAGAGAATAGGAAAATGGTATAGATTGTATTTCTAAAATATTATTTCCTATAACCTTAATTTTGCGAATACGCTCGTTAGGCAAAGGTAAATCAAATAATTTGATACTGTTAAATTTATTTTCTTTTTGAAGCATTGCATAAGCATAAACTCCATTGTCTTTTGCTGAGCCTACTAGCAAGTATTTACCTTGTTTACTTTTTACTATCGTCATACTTAAGACATCAAAACCTTCCACTTTCTGTAAAATCTCTTTTGTGTTTGGATTAATATGATAGATAACTCCTTTTTGTTTCTCATAGTCAGATTCGTCTATAGCAGCAACCCAAAGTGTATGGTCATCGCAGTCATAAACAATGGCATTGAGACCATACGGATTATTGGCAGAAGGAGTCACATCATCAAAATGCATAAAAATGGAAAGTTTACCTGTTTTAGTATCTAGCTTATAGATATTTTTTTGTAAATTAAAGGTAGTAGGACGAATAGAGATAAACGGCATAGGCACAAGATAGAGATTACCTTGTTCATCAAGTGTATAGGTACTAAAGTACGCATACTGCTCCCATTGCTTTGGATGCAAAGTTTGTTTAAACTGTTTTCCGTAATGAAGTGCAATGCCCTTGTATTGCTTTTGGGAAAGGTCTATCATAACAGGTTGTGGTATTTTTAAACGCTTTAGAAACTGTGGTGGTCTAGCACAGGTTTTTTGTACGCCAAATGTACCTATGCTATGGACTGGCACTTTAGGCACAACAGCCATAGTACGTGTATGTTTTTTATTAAAAACCACATACCCTGCAATGACAATCACTATAATAGAAAGAATGACAGGAAAATATTTACGCATATGTCTTACCTTTTTGTAACAGGAATAAACTTAGGGCCTACCGTACA
>JALSUP010000059.1 GCA_027071315.1 Sulfurovum sp. | reverse complement strand
TTAGTATTTCGTTTATTCTTGGCTGTCAGGAGCTTCAACATCACTTCCAACTCTTTTGATTGCTGGATCAACACATCTGAAATAGAAACCATACCCTCTTTGTATTTCGCACTGTAGTTTTCATACACTCTTTTTGCAAAATTCAACTGTTTCTGGTAAGAACGTATATCCGAATTGGCTGATAAAACTTCTGTTCTCAGTTTCTTTACCTGCAGTTCAACTCCTTTTTTAGCCAAACGCACCTGGTCTTCAACCATCAGACGGTTGACCTTTGCTTTCTCAAGTTTTGCTCTGTCCGCACCGCCGTTGAACAAATTCCATTTTGCCTGTACACCGACCGTATACGAATCTTTGTCGAAGAACTCATTTAAAAAGACATTGTCTGCTGAACCATACTCACCAAAGGCACCCACTTCCGGTCTGAAGTTACCCTCTTCCGCTTCTACTGCCATTTTGGAAATTTCCAAACCGAGTTTTGCTTTCTGAATGTCAATATTATTGCTCAGAAGCGCCTGCAGATCAACACGTGGCATTCTTGCCATTTCATTGACCTTTCTGATACTGTCCACATCCTGATCCAACAGGAAAGAGAGAAACTGATAGGCAAGCTCTTTATGGAGTTTCGCCTGGTTGAACATACTCAGTGTTTCAGCTTTGCGTGCCTGTACCTCGAGAAGGTCCGTATCTTTGGCATACCCCTCCGTCTCCATGTTTCCTATGATCGCTTCGAGTCGGGTGATATTCTTCATGATCGTAGAGAGATTGGAAATGTAGTTGTCGACCAGAGAAATGTCATAAAATGCTTTTTTGACCTGATAGACCTTTGCATTCAAAAGTTTTTGCGTATCATATTTGCTCATACGGTGCAGTGAGCGTGTAATGTGCTGATACTCCGTCAGTTTACCGCCTGTATAGAGCGGCAGCATATAAGAGACTTTTGTCTGAAAGTGGTTTCTTGCAGCGGGATAATTCAAGTCAGAAGGGGGTTGACCAAGCATATCCTGACATGCCTGCATATTTCCGCCCTGACAGGCAGCAGAGTTACTGATAAACTCACCTGCACCAAAATCACCAAAGGTTGCTTCACGACTCTGAAGCTTGAAACCAAAGACATTCCCTGCATCATTCGAGCGCATACCGGCAACGGTCAGATCCAGTTTACCATAGTTCAGGGCTTCCGTCGCCTCAGCTTCATATGCCTTCATTTGTTCATTGAAACGTGAAATCTTTAATTCAAGATTGTCTTTCTTCAATATATCTATCGCCTGATTAAGACTCAAGTTTTTCACTCCGGAAAAGAGTGGAAGGGTGATCACCAATAAAAAAAGATATCTTTTCATTACCATTTTGCAGACTCCTCATAAAATTATATTATAGCGTAAGAGTGCGAAATTCCCTATACACCTATAAAAATAGTTTAGATTATAACTAATATAATTTTAGGTAATGTTTAAAAGCGCTTGTTTATCCGTGATTTTAACAAAGAGTGGGAAGAAGAGAGACATTAAACGTCTCTCTTATGAAGTTTTAAAGTGTAGCGTGACTCACAGAGAGACATGCGTCAAGTGAAGCAAGCTCATCCAGTACTTTTTTAGAGACCTGTCCGTCCACACGGACCACAGCCAAGGCCTGCTCTTTATTGTCTCTTCCCAGTCTGAAGTCAGAGATATTCAAGTGATTGCTTGCCAGAATATGACCGACATCACCGATCACACCCGGAGTATCCGTATTTCGGAAGAAGATCATTTTCCCTTTTGGTTCCACATCAAGATCATAATCATCAATTTCAATAATACGCTGTACCGTGTCATCAAAAACAGTTCCTGCAATCGTGATCGTGCTGTCGACCGTTGTCAGTTTCAGTTTCACCTTATTGGTGAAACCGCTTGTGTTAGGCTTAGACTCTTTGGTAATTTCAATACCACGCTCTTCAGCGACAAACTCTGCATTCACATAGTTTACCTGGTCTGCCAATGACTCAGTCAAAACACCCACAGCAGCAAAAGTACCCATAGAGTCAAGATAATCAGCCACAGGTCCTTTTGCAGAAACTTTAATAGACTTGACAGCCGATTTGGTCACTTGTGCAGAGAGGTGTCCCATTTTCTGGATCAGCTCAAGGTATGGTCTTACAAAATCAGGCAATTCATTCTCTTTAATTGGCAAGTTCAAGGCATTCGGGTAAGCGATACCTTTTGCAGCGGCAATAGCATTCTCTGCAGCCTGAATGGCAATATTACGCTGTGACTCTTTTGTATTCGCACCGAGGTGTGGTGTCACAGTCACATTGTCGAGGTCAAGCAGCGGGTGTGCTGTTGCGGGTTCTTTATTGAACACATCAATTCCTGCCATAGCGATCTTCCCGGAAGTCAAGCCTGCAAGAAGTGCGTCTTCATTGTAAAGCCCGCCCCTTGCACAGTTAATAAGGATCACACCGTCTTTCATCTTAGCAATTTCAGCAGAGTTGATCATGCCGATCGTCTCTTCTGTTTTTGGTGTGTGTATGGTAATAATGTCACAAGCCAAAATATCTTCAAAGTTTTTAGTATAACCCATATCCAGATCTGTTGCTTTACTTGGATCAATATACGGGTCATACGCCAATACATCCATTTCAAATGCTTTTGCTCTTTTAGCTACACGAGAACCAATGTTACCAAAACCGATCACACCCAGTTTTTTGTCTTTAAGTTCTGTTCCATACCAGTCCTGTCTTCTCCAGACACGATCAAGCTTCAGGTTGTTATGTGCATAAGGGAACTTTCTGACACATGACAACATGTGTGCCATAGTCAGTTCTACCGCAGCAATAGTATTTGCTGTCGGCACGTTCATCACAACAATACCCTGCTTACTTGAACCTGGGATATCTACATTGTCCACACCTACACCGGCACGAACGATTGCAGTGATCTTCTGTGCCGCATCCAAAAATGGCTGGTCTACATCCGTAGAAGAACGTGTAATGGCAACATCTGCCAAAGGAATGATCTCAGCAATAAGTTTATCTTTTGGCTCATCCGCCGCAT
This sequence comes from Sulfurovum sp., assembly GCA_027071315.1. GTDB lineage: Bacteria > Campylobacterota > Campylobacteria > Campylobacterales > Sulfurovaceae > Sulfurovum. Next base: position 8,087 of record JALSUP010000059.1, on the reverse strand, counting down.
TGATAAGTTCGATCTCACTGTCATTCGAAAGAATGTCCAGTCCGCTTTGGTGTATATGGTCACAAACAACAATTGTTTTTTTTGACATTAATAACCCTTTTTTTGAATATTTTGTGTACCTGATCGGTACTGAAGAATGCGCGTAGCGCGGTTAAACAACGATAAGGAAAAAACCTTATCGCTGTAAAGCTTACAAGAACGTAAGACTTATTTTTTGAATTTGTCACCAAAAGCATCACCAAGAGTCATACTATCGTCCTGATCAAGATTCAACTGATCCATTGCTTCTCTCTCTTCCTGACGCTCAAGTCTCTTAACAGATACTCTGATTCTGTCTGAGTTTGCATCGATGAATGAAATAACACCTTTTATCTCCTGCCCTTTTTCGATCTCGTCGATCTTAAGTGGGTGAAGATCTTCAGTTCTGATCAATGCATCTACAGAATCTTCAAGTGCAATAAATACACCAAAGTCTTTTTTGTCTTTTACTGTACCAGTGACAATGGCACCGTTCTTATGTGTTTCGGCAAATGCTTTGACCGGAGAATCTTCCAATGCTTTCTTGCTCAATGAAATCTTACCGGCATCTCTGTCGATTTTGATAATTTTCACTTCAACTTCGTCACCGACTTTAAGTTCTGACTTTGCATTTTTAGATTTGTCCCAAGAGATCTCCTGATTATGAAGAAGACCTTCAACTGTCCCTACTTTCACAAAAGCACCAAAGTCAGTAATAGAAGTCACCGTACCGGTCACAACATCACCTACTCTGTTTGCAGATACAAATGCATCCATTGGCTTTGGAAGAAGGTTTTTAAGACTGACTCTCAATCTTCTTCCCTCTTTATCAATTTCGATCACTTCAACATTGATCTCAGAGTTGTTCTCCAGGTAATCTTTAGGGTGTTTAACATTTTTGTCCCAAGAGATTTCAGAAACGTGAAGGAATGCTTCAAGATCTTCACCAAGGTCTACAAATACACCATACGGTTCAATGTTGGAAACAGTAGCAGTGACTGTATCACCCACACCAATGATCGCATCAATGTCAGCCCAAGGATCCGGGTTCGCATCTTTAATTGAAAGTGACAAGTGTCTCTTCTTCTTATCGTAATCCAGAGCGATAACGTTTACTTCATCACCTTCCTGGAAATACTTTGAAGGGTTGACCGGCCCTTTGTGAGAGATCTGTGAGTAGTGAACAAGACCGTCCATACCACCGACATCTACGAACATACCGTAAGAAGTGATCTTTTTGATCGTTCCGATGACCGGCTCTTTGCTCTCAAGCAATGCACCGACGATCTCGTCAGTTTTTGCTTTATCACGCTCGATCAGTTCTTTTCTGGAAACAACCACTGAACCTTTTTCTTTATCGACTTTAACAATAACCGCTTTTACTTTTTTACCTACAGATTCTACACCTGGCTTTGAAGAAAGGTAAGAAAGCGTACGAGGCATAAAGAACTCTAATCCATCGACTTCAACAACGTACCCGCCTTTGTTCTTTTTCGTGACCACACCTTCAATGATGTACTCTTGCTCTTCGTCATACTCTGCAATGAACTCGTTTAATGCTACACGTGCAAGTGCCGCTTTATAAGAGATACGTCCTCTGCCCATAGTTACAACATTGATTGGATCATTTACTGCAAACAGTACTTTTCCATCTTCATCTGTAATTTCTGTAAGATCAAGGTTGGCATCTCTACCACCACCGATATCTACTACTACCAAGTTGTCTTTTTCATCAATCTTAACAATCGTACCTGTTACTAAATCACTTTTTGACTCTGATTTTTTAAACGATTCCTCAAGCATCGCTGCAAAATCTTCTGTTTCATCTATTTCGAAATCTTCGAACTTCATACCTAATCCTTATGTGTACACAAATTTTGCGTAATTATACCGAAAAAAATTATATGGATGCTTATGAAGGTTTTTGCCTATCTATATCATAGGTCTTGGGGAAGGTAGGGACAAGGCATGCCTTGTCCCTACGCCAGATAGTTAAAATTTGGAGATACTCTCCAGAACTTCAAAATATGTAGGGAAAGTCTTTGCCGTACACTCCGGTTCATTAATGGTCACTGAGGCAGGATCCAGCGCTAAAAGAGAAAAACACATCGCCATTCTATGGTCATCATAGGTATCGATGGCAGCATGTTTCAAGACTTTTGGAGGCGTGATCGTCAAATAATCCTCACCCTCTTCCACCTCTGCACCCACTTTACGCAATTCTGTTGCCATAGCAAAGAGCCTGTCTGTCTCTTTGACACGCCAGTTATAAATGTTTCTAAGAGTCGTTGTCCCTTTGGCAAAAAGGGCTGCTGTAGCAATGGTCATTGCAGCATCGGGGATGTGGTTAAAGTCCATATCTACGGCATTGAGTTCGCCTTTAGTGACAGAAACAAAGTCTTCACCCCATTCTACTTTGGCACCCATCTTTTCAAGGACATCTGCAAAGGCCACATCACCCTGAACCGAGTTTTTGCCAATACCCGTGACTTTAACAGTCCCGCCTTTGATGGCAGCAGCAGCTAAAAAATAGGAAGCGGAAGAGGCATCTCCCTCTACCATCAGGGTCTCAACAGCCTTATAGGTCTGTCCCCCTGTAATTTTAAAGCTTTGATAGTTGTTATTCAGCACTTCAACACCAAATACTTTCATCAGATGCAGGGTAATGTCAATATAGGGTTTAGAGACAAGCTCGCCTATGATCGTAATCGTCATATCATTTTCTGCCATAGGAGCGGCCATAAGCAAGGCTGTCAAAAACTGACTTGAGATCGTACCGTCAATACTGACTTCTCCACCCTTTAAACCATGGGCATCTATTTGAAGGGGAGGATAACCCTCATTTTCAAGATAATTGATCTTAGCACCCGCCTGACGTAAAGCATCGACAAGATGCCCGATAGGCCGTTCTTTCATTCTTGGTTCACCGGTCAGGAGGTAGTCACCGTTTCCCAAACAGAGAGCAGCACAGAGTGGACGCATCGCAGTCCCTGCATTACCCAGATAGAGTTCTTCAAAGGTATGTGTAGAGAAAGGCCCGGCATTACCAAATACTGTACACTCTGTTTTATCTTCAGAGAGTGTATACTTTATGCCTAAAGTTTTCAAGGCATTCAACATATATCGCGTGTCGTCACTTTCCAAAAGATTGGTGATCCTGGTCGTTCCCTTTGCCATCGCTGCAAGAAGAAGCGCACGGTTTGAAAGACTTTTGGAACCGGGGAGATTCACTTCCCCTTCAATTTTAGCGATCGCTTTGAGTGTCAAGGTATTCATATTAGTCTACTTTCACCATCTTTTCAATGGTATCAATGACATTTTGAACGATCCAGTCCGGTGTCGAAGCACCCGCAGAAATACCACATAGATCTTTCCTTTCAAACCAGGCAGCATCAAGCTCTTTTTCATTCTCTATCAGGTAAGAGTCATCACAGTAACTTTTACATATAGAATGTAACTGCTTGGTATTGGAAGAGTGTCTCCCCCCGATCACGATCATCACATCTGCATCTTTTGCAAGTTCATAGGCAGCATCCTGGTTTTCAAAAGTCGCATTACAGATCGTATTGAAAACCCTGACCTCTTTATGAGCAAGAATAAGTGCATTTACGACCTTTAAAAAATCTTCCGGCTTTCGTGTGGTCTGTGCCACCACCGCTACTTTCGAAAGTATGGGCAAGCCTTCAAGCTCTGCTTCATCATTGACCACAAAAGCATTTCGTGCCTCTTTGGCATAGGATATCACCCCTTTGATCTCAGGGTGATTTTTGTCTCCAAAGACCACAACGCTGTACCCCTCTCCTGACATTTTCTCAACGATCTGCTGTGGCGTTGTCACATAAGGACAGGTCGCATCGATGATCTCATTTTCCTGTTCTTTAAGCTGTGCCAGCTCATTCTTCGGAATACCATGGGTACGAATGACGACCGAGTCATCCGATTTAACATCTTCAAACTTTTCAGCCAGTCCGATGTTGAATCCCTCTTTAAGGCGGTTTATTTCATCTTTATTGTGTATTAAGGGCCCATAGGTTTTAGACCCCTGATGCTCTTCTGCAATCTTAATAGCTCTTTTGACACCGAAACAAAAACCGTAACTTGAGGCTAATTGAATTTTCATTGTTATCTCAATTCCGCTTTACATTGTGTTTCAAGCGCAGACATTACTTCTCCCATAACTGCTTCAATATCCGCATCTTCCAGCGTTCTCTCCATGGACTGAATAAAGAAACGAATGGTCAGAGACTTTTTATCTCCCAGTTTTTCATCTTCATAAATATCTACCGGATAAATATCTTTCAGCATAGGCAGGTCCAAAGTATTCAATACCGCCGCAACATCATAATAACGCATTGCCTTGTCGATCACCACAGAGAGATCTTTATAGACTCCCTGAAACTTAGAGATCGGTTTGGCATTAATGTGTTTTGGCAACAAAGCATCAAAATCAAGTTCGGCAATAAATGTCACAGGAATATCAAAGGCTTCTGCCACGGTCGGGTGAAGCTTTGAAAGGAATCCACATACTTTTCCCTCTATTACAATATCGGCAGACTGGTAAGGGTGGATCAAACCGTTCTTGACAGAACAGGTTTTTAATTCAAATGCACCGATGACTGCACCGACTTTTTTAACAAAAGAGGCAAAATCAATGAAAGCCGGTTTCCCTGCATTCGCTACATTTTCATTTTCTATCTGACCGGAAAAGACAAAAGAGATCACTTCAGACTGTTCTCTATTTGATTCAAAGACAGCACCGATCTCAAACAGCGGCATAGACTTTTTCGAATAACTCACATTACGCTTAACGGCATTCAAAAGGTTGACCAGTAAGGTACTTCTCAAAGTATTCAACTCTTCGGCAATTGGGTTTGCCAACGCCAATGCTTCTTCTGTGACAGCAAAACCATATTTTTCCAAAAGGGTTTTGTCTGAGAAGACATAAGAGACGTTTTCATAAAAACCAGTACCCACAGCACGGTTTCTAAATGATTTCTTTGCTTTATAACGGTCTGTTGTTGCATTGAGTCTTGCCTTTTCTGCAAAGACAAAAGGTTTCGCTTCAATGTTATTGATACCGATAATACGCACGATCTCTTCAGCAATATCCTGGATATGTTTAATGTCATGTCTAAAGAGCGGTACAGTCACAGCGATCACATGGTCTGCCGTGATCGTAATATCAAATCCAAGCTTTTGTAAAATAGTTACAATTTTATTGGAGTCCACTTCCATACCGATGATCGATGAGATCTCAGCAGCATCGACAAGGATCTTTGCATGGTCTCTTTCCGCTGCAATATTGAGCGTTCCCTCATAACAATTAATGTCAGTATAGTGATCCATTAAAAATGCAAAGAATTTCAGACCGAATTCAAGATCAGGGTTGGAACCTCTTGAAGTCTTATAGTAAAGGTCATCTGTCTTCTCAGAACTTTGGGCTACTGCTTCAACCAGAGTATCCGGGTTAATGTAAGACGCTTCCAAAAGTATTTTTTCTGTATCATCTTTTGCTGTCGCAGCATCACTCTGGGATACACCTGCAACAGAAAAGACTGTATTATTACCAAGCACTTCAATGATGCCGGGTCTTTTTGCACGAATATGAACAACCACTTTCCCCTCACCATTGGCAAACGCTTTACTGTCATAGGCTCGCATGATCACACCGGTGGTATGGGTCACATAAGCAAGATTTTTTGCAAGCTTCCCTTCTGCTTCGACTTTCACCATCGCTAAACGTAATTGTAAAAGGAAATTAGCTGTCACATTACTCAGTGTTGCCAGTTTATAACAGAGATCCGCATCCATTTCACCCTCAGAGTGAATTTCCGCTTCTCTGGCAATACCGAGCTTCATTTTTTCAGCCTGCTTATACTCAAAAGCTTTCATATCGATATCCAGTGCGGCACTCAGATCACGCGCCACACCATACACAGAGAGACAGTCCCCTCTGTTGGCTGTCAGTTCAAGCTCAATGACCGTATCGGCAACCACATCATAAGAACCGAATTCACGTCCAATTTCAAGTTCACCGATACTGTCATCGAGTATCATGATCCCTTTACCCATTTCAGGCAGACCGAGTTCAGAAGAGGCACACACCATTCCTGCAGACTCCACACCGCGAAGTTTTGCATCTTTGATTTCAAAATTTCCGGGAAGTACCGCCCCAACCGTAGCAACTGCAACATACTCAGCATCAACGACATTGGCAGCACCACAGACTATCTGCAGTGTTTTGTTCCCTACATCAATTTGACAGACATTCAGTTTGTCAGCATCAGGATGCTTTTCACATGAAAGGATTTTTCCTACAACTACTTTTGCAGGAATATCAATCTTCTCAAGGCTGTCTACTTCCAAACCAATGGCATTAAACGTTTCATACAGTTTTTCATCAGACACTTCAGAAAGGTCTATAAATTCATTTAACCAAGATCTTGTAACTATCATCTAAACTGCTCCAACAAACGAATATCTCCCTCAAAAAGAGATCTTAAATCAGGTATTTTATGCATCAACATTGCAAAACGCTCCACACCCAAACCAAAGGCATACCCACTCACATCTTCATAGCCAACTGCTTTAAAGACATTCGGGTCAACAATACCACAGCCCAATACTTCAAGCCAACCGGTATGTGAACAGACACGGCACCCTTCTCCTTCACAGAAGATACAGGAAATGTCCACTTCCGCAGAAGGTTCTGTGAACGGGAAGAAAGAAGGTCTAAAACGCACTTCAACATCACCGAACATATACTGAAGGAAATCAGTCAAAATAGCTTTCAGGTTCGCAAAGCTCACTTTCCCCTTTGCATCAACGACCAAACCTTCTACCTGATGAAACATCGGTGTATGTGTGAGGTCATAGTCACGTCTGAAAACAGTTCCCGGTGCGATCATTCTGATCGGCGGTTTTGTTTCAAGCATCGTTCTGATCTGTACAGGAGAAGTATGCGTTCTCAACAAGCCACCGTCTTTAAAGTAAAAAGTATCCTGCATGTCACGTGCCGGATGGTACTTAGGCAGATTCAAAGCTTCAAAGTTATGAAAGTCATCTTCTACCATCGGCCCGGACTCCACAGCAAAGTTCAATGCTACGAAATAGTCAATGATTTTGTCCATGGTCTCCATGACCGGATGCAAAGCACCCTTCTGCGCCAAGCTGCCATACAAAGAGACATCGATCTCTTCAGACTTCAGTACACGCTCGATCTCTTCTGCCTTAAGCACCTCATAGCGCGCATCAAAACTTGCCTGCAAAGCAGCCTTGTTTTTGTTAAGCCCTTCAGCAAACGCTTTCTTTTCAGGTCCGGGTACATCTTTCATCTTGGCAAATTGCCCTGCCAGAATACCCTTCTTACCAAAAAGTTCTACACGCACTTTTTCCAATGTTTCAAGCGAATCCGCCTGAACGATTTTCTCTTCTAATTCCTTCATAAAACCTCGTTCTGTCTACGTAATAACCGTGATTTTATCCAAATGTAACTAATAATGGGATTTATTCTATTTTTACTGTGATATAATCACTTTATAAAAAAGTAAAATATAATGATAAAAGGAAAATAATATGTGTATATTTTGTAAGATCGTCAACGGAGAGATCCCCAACAACACGGTGCATGAAAGTGAACATTTTCTGGCATTTCACGACCTCTATCCCAAAGCACCGATACATATTCTCATCATCCCGAAACAGCATGTAGACTGTTTTCAGGATACCACCCCGGAAATGATGGCTGGTCTCACAGAATTTGCCCAGGAAGTCGCAAGAAAAGTAGGTCTTGACATCAACGGATACCGTCTCATCACCAACAACGGAGCAGACGGAGGCCAGGAGATCATGCACCTGCACTTTCACATGCTAGGCGGTGGTAAATTACAATGGAATGATTTAAGAGAAGATCCGAGAAAAAATTAGAGAATTGAGCCACTTTCAAATTAACCCACCACAAGTAACCAGTTCCATCCTGTAGTAAAATTTCGTGTTTAAAAAAATACTTCAAGTTGTTATTTTATCATTTTACTCCATATTTTGAACTTTTAGCCTAAAAACTCCATTTT
>JALSUP010000058.1 GCA_027071315.1 Sulfurovum sp. | reverse complement strand
TGCATTTGTACCTTCCTGCCGATGCGCCTTTACCTGAAAACCTTAATGCTGATCTTTTTAAACAGGAACTTTTTTACAGTGGTGTGACATTGAAGACCATGCAGCGCTGGGAGTTGGTATATACCCTTTTGCAGGGACAGCACTTTGATTTTTCTGCGGTCGCCTTGCATGAAGAGAATGCACAGGTGCTGCGTGACTATATGCATCAGCAGTACCTTTTAGTCAAAGAGAACGCATAGTGGGAGAAAATCAGACGGCAACGGGAGATACCCTCTTTTTTGCTTTTTTAGTGCTTTTCATTGGATCCATCGTGCGTATCGGTGCGTCTATTTATCTGCCTGCCATGCCTCTTATTGCCGATGAGTTGTCTATCTCAACGTCGATGATGAGTAACACACTTACTGTGTATTTTGTGGTCTTTGCCCTTTTCACCTTGGTGGCCGGTATGTTAAGTGATGCTTACGGTCGAAAACGTATTTTGATGTCAGGCATGTTCTTTTTTATGTTGGGTGCCTCTGTCTGTGCCCTTTCAGAGAGTTATGAAATGCTCATGACCGGACGTGTCATTCAGGCTTTTGGTGCCTCCATGGTGCCCGGTACGCTCATGGCGATGATACGCGATGCCTGCAAAGATATACGGGTGGTCTCTCTGATGGGTTGGCTTACCGTACTCTCCGGACTTTTTCTTGTTGCTGCACCCATCATCGGCGGGGTTTTGACACACTTTTTCGGCTGGAGTTCAAACTTCTGGTTTTTAAGTTTTTTTACTTCCATGGTCTTACTCCTAACCTTCTTTCGTATGGAAGAGACACATCCTGAACATGCCAGAGTCCCTGTCAGTCTTCCCCAGGCGGCAAAGATATCGGGGAGTATGCTGACAAGTCCCTCTTTTATACTGGTTCTTTTCCCTGTCATTTCTTTTTATGCCATACAGGGTGCCTTCCTGGCAGCAGTTCCCTTCATACTCATGGGTGAATATGGCTTAGACCCCGTTCTTTTTGGTATTTCCAATGTGAACATTGTCATTGGACTTTTTTCCGGGCGTTATCTGGGCATGTATATTATGAAGAAGTATGGAACGATATCAGTGTATCGTTATGGTGCATTTCTGGCTATTTTCGTAGCATTTTTGTTCATGATGATCACCCTGGGGTACATCAGCGGACTCTGGTCTTTCCTCATCATTGCAGGTATTTTTGCCATTGTCTTTGGCATGATGGCTCCCCTGGGTATGAAAACCTCTCTCACGGCTTTTCGTTCTGTCTCGGGAATGGCTGCAGCCGTACAGAGTAGTACCCTTTTTGCTGCTTCAGCCATAGGTTCAGCAGCTGTAGGAATGCTCATACACTATTTTGAACATCGTTTCTCTGTTGAGAGCATCTTTGCACTTGTTTCAGCACTGCTATGTCTGATCGCGGCAGGTGTGGCTTTAAAAAGTAGAACATTGCTTCAGCAAGCCCCATAAAATTTTCTAAGCATTTATTAATTTTTCTAAAGATATACTTTTTTATAATAAACATAGATAAAATGGAGATTGAAATGAGAAAAAAACTTTATGCTTTTACATTAGGCTTAGCCCTATGTACAATGCCGGCAATGGCAAAAGACAAAGTCACGACACATCAGGTCCATTTTGACAAAGGAACCAACGGTACGACAGTACAGGGTTCTGTTAAGGGGTATGATACGGTCAACTATAAGCTGGGAGCGCAAAAAGGACAGTATATGCGTGTAAGCATCGAATCAAAACACGCAAACTTCAATATTTATGCTCCGGGGAAAGGTATGGGTGACCAAGCACTTTTCGTAGGTGAACCCGGCATTCCCTATACGGGAAACCTACCGGCAAACGGCACCTATACGATCAGCGTCTATCTTATGCGTAATGAAGCAAGAAGAGGGACAACGGCTTCTTATAAACTTCATGTTGGTATAGATTAGTGAATACGCTTATTGTAAAATATGCGGTCATGGGTGCGATCATTGCACCCCTAGGTGTCTTTGTAGCAGGTATGCTTGGTATGAATATGGCCATGGGTTATCTCTCTGCTGCTGTAGCAGGTGCTGTCGGTGGTGCACTTGGCGGATTTATCCGTCAAAAACAAGGTAAAATAAATTAAGTCTCTTATGTTTAATTTGTAGGGTGCGTTTCCTAACGCACCACATGGTTAAGCATTTCATAAAATAAAACTTTTGTCACAAGGTTCAACAAAAGGTGCGTTGGGAAACGCACCCTACTAAGCCCACTTTGTATACATGGGTACTAATGTATTATGTTCTACTCCCTCATCTCTTAAGCCCATCTTGGGTAAAATCACGTACTTTAAACCAATATACAGGGTACAGATATGCTTGATACATTAACCGACAGTTTTAAAAATGCCATAGGTAAAATCCGTTTTCATGACGATGCCAAGGCACTTAAAAAAGCAACCACAGAACTAAAAAAATCATTGCTAAAGGCAGATGTACACCATAAGGTCGTGAAAGATCTTATCGCTTATGTTGAGACGGAAACAAAAAAGAATGGTGTAGGAAAAGACAACTTCCTTAAAGCACTTCAAGACAAACTTAGTGAGATCTTGACCATTGAAGGTGCACCAAAAGGCTTTACTTTTGCCTCTAAACCACCAACCGTTGTGCTGATGATCGGTCTTCAGGGTTCTGGTAAAACAACGACGACTGGTAAATTGGCGTACTTCCTTAAAGAGCAGAAAAAGAAAAAAGTACTGGTCATTGCAGCCGACCTTCAGAGACTGGCAGCGGTAGAGCAGTTAAAGCAGATCACTTCTCAAATAGAGATCGATCTCGTAGCTGATGAGGGTGCGACGCCAACACAGATAGTCAAGCAGGGGCTTGCCAAAGCGGAGAAAGAACTTTATGATGTGGTCATCATAGATACCGCGGGACGTTTGGCGATCGATGATGAACTGATGGACGAGTTGGCCGAAGTCAAAAAAGTGGCCAACCCGGATGAACTCTTCTATGTTGCAGATGCCATGACAGGGCAAGATGCCGTTAGAACAGCACAAACCTTTAAAGAGAAGATCGGCATCACAGGTGTGATCTTGACGAAGTTTGACGGTGATGCCAAAGGTGGTGTGGCACTTGGGCTTACGCAGCAGGTGGGAGTACCTCTACGTTTCATCGGTGCAGGTGAGAAGATGCCTGACCTTGAGCAGTTCATTTCAGACAGGATCGTAAGCCGTCTCATGGGTGCGGGAGATGTGGAGTCTTTGGCTGAAAAAGCTGCGGCTGCCATTGACCCTAAAGAAGCCAAGAAGATGACACAAAAGATCAAAAAAGGACAGTTCAACTTCAATGACTTCCTTAACCAGATGGAGCAGATGAAAAAGCTTGGTTCCATGAAGTCCATTATGGGAATGATCCCTGGTATGGGGAATATGGCCAAACAGATCGGTGATATGGATCTGGAGAATTCTGATGAAATTAAGACCATCAAAGCCATGGTCTCTTCCATGACACCTAAAGAGAGAGAAAACCCGGACTTATTGAACAATACACGAAAAAGACGTCTGGCTGCCGGAGCAGGGCTTGAGCAGATGCATGTGAACCGTGTACTCAAGCAGTTCAAAAATGCTGCTAAGATGGCAAAGAAGATGTCAGGAAAAGGCGGCATGAAAGATATGCAGAAGATGATGGCACAGATGCAGGGTGGCGGCGGTGGCGGTTTCCCTGGCATGCCAAGATAGGAATGTTAACATAACCTAACCATACGTAGGGACAAGGCATGCCTTGTCTCTACAGCACACAAGGAAATCCTCTTCATGAAACTTCTCAAACTTTTTCTTTTTTTAGTAATGTCCATGACACTTGTACAAGCGCAAAGTTTTTACTCGCTGACAGGTGTTGATTCTTATGACCCTATGGTCATCAACTCCGTGAAAGAGACAGCCAGGCACAATGATGACATAAAAACATTGATGCAGGGTGTCTCCGATGAACTGGGTATTGATACAAAAGGGCATCCTTCCCGTGTCCTTGTGTTTGTCATTAAAAAGTTTTCTGTGGGTGAGAGCATAGGCATTAAAGTGGCGCTGGAGTTAGGCGAATATGTGAAACGTAAGGGCATGGACATGGATGTTTTTGCCATTACCTACAAAAATGAACAGACCATTACGCCGATGGACGGTATGCTGGAAGAGCAACTCTCCGACAGCATAGAAGAGTTACTCGAAGCATTTCGCCTACAGCACATTGAAGACAATAAAGAGCGCCTGGCAGCAGGGAAATCTTTTTCTCATGAATCTTTTTCCAAAGAAATGCAGTATGAAACAGACTATGCTCTTGCACTGAACAGGGCTAAAAAAGAGAATAAGCCGCTGATGGTTTTCATGAGTACCTCTTACTGTCCCTGGTGTCGTAAACTGGAGAGCCAAATTTTGGCAAAAGAGGGTATTAACAAAAAGATACATGAAAAATATGTACCCCTGATGTTGAACCTTGATAAGAAAAAGTTTCCTGCTTACTTAGCGAAGACTAAAATCACGCCTGCTTTATATATTGTAAATGCCAAAAGTGAAAAGATAGAAGAGAAATTTGTAGGATATAACAACCGGGGTGCTTTTTTACACACTTTGAAGAAATAATAAAAGTCTCTCTGTACCTTTGGGTACAAAGAGCAGTCAATTTTAGAAGTTGACCTGAATACCTAAACGTGTTGAGTATATACCATCAGCATACCCGTGTACACCGTATCCTTCATTGTCTGAATCTGTATTCCAAACTGCCTGAATATAGAGCTGTGTCTGCTCATAAATACTGTATTTGTATTTCATTGCAGATTCCGTTCCCCAGAGGTTCCAGTTCTCAAGGTCATAGGTATTGAGTGTGTAGTAGTTCTCTGTGTAGTAAGAGATATTGTGTTTTCCCTCATTGTAAAGTGTTCCGGAAAAACCAACGGCAAGAAAACTGCCGTAAACAGTTGATTCGTGCCCTCTGTCAGCAAACTCTTCGAAAAAGAAGTAGGGTGAAAAATACTTATGAAGACTGTAAGACATACCCACATACATATCGACATAGTTGATGTAGTCACTGGAGAGTGGCGAATGATCTTCTGCATCGCGATAGACAGGCAGTTTGTCTCTTAACCAGACCGCACCCCATAGAGAAATTTTATCTGTCAGCATGGTATCTGTCTGTATCTTAAGCAGTGTCTGACTGGTTTGGTCTGAGAAGATACGTTCTTCCATAAGTAAATTAAAATTCCAGTTTGAAGTTTCCGTCGTTTCTTCAGCCGCAGCTTCTTCAATATCTCCGCCGGCATAGAGTGAAGTACCAAGCAGTAGGGCAGCTGCGATAAGTGACGATTTGTTCATAAATTTTTCCTTGTGTAATTTGAAATTGTGATAAGTTTAGCATAAGTAAACAAAAAGTTAACAGGAATTTTATGAATACTCTCTACGGCAGATACCCTGAATATTCAATTGTTTAATAAAAACTTTATAAACTTTATGGTAAAATCGCGTTCCAAAAAGAATTTTGAAGTGTTGATGAGTGTTTTAGTCATTAAAAAGCAGTTGTCAGTACTTTATTTCACGTGCATATTTACCTCAATAGGCATAGCAATAAAATGAAACATTAAAGGATATAACATGACAATGATCAGAATGACAAGAATGGGTAGAAAAAAGAAGCCGTTTTACAGAATCGTAGTAACAGACAGCAGAAAAAGAAGAGATGGTGGTTGGATCGAAGCTATCGGACACTATAACCCGGTATCTGAAAACAAAGAACTTACACTTGACGAAGAGAGATTGAACTACTGGCTTTCAGTCGGTGCACAAATGAGCCCGACTGTTAAAAGACTAGCAGGTAAAAAGTAGTCATATGGTCAGAGACTTCCTCCTCTCCTATACCAGACTTTTGGTAAACAACCCTGAAGATATCTCTATTGAGATCACAGAGGTTGACGAGGGATTTGATGAGATCACTATCTTCGCGAACAGCGACGATATTGGTAAACTCATCGGAAAAGAGGGAAGAATGATCAATTCCATCAAAGCAGTCATCTCCGGATGTAAGGCAAAAGGCGGTAAGAATTACCGTGTGAATGTCAAAGCTGCAGCGTAACACTTCATGTCACAAGAACAATTTTACATCGCTCAGATAGGGCGGACCATTGGACTCTGGGGCGACCTTAAACTCAACCTTCATACCGACTTTCCGGAACAGTTCAAAGTAGGTGCTACTTTTAAATCTGACCGTGGCGATCTGACCATCTCCGATGTTAACTTTAAACGGGGAATCATCCGTTTTCAGGGCTATGAGAGTATAGACTCCGCCAAAAAACTGACCAATGCAAAAATGTACAGTAACCTTGAAAAAACAAAAGAGAACTGTAACCTCGATGAGGGGCAGCATTTCTACTTTGACATTGAAGGGTGTACGGTTGTACAGGGTGACCTGGTCTTAGGTGTGGTCGATGACATTCAGCGTATGGTCGATACGGATTATCTTGTTGTTAAAACAGATGAGAAATTGGTAGAAGAAGGTTTTTCAAAAAGTTTTTTACTTCCATACATTGACCGTTACATCATTTCTGCAGACATTGAAGCAAAAAAGATCTACACGAAAGATGCCAAAGACATTCTTGAGGCCAGTTAATGCGTTTCTCTTTTGTCACCCTTTTCCCCGACCTTATTAAAGGTTATTTCACCGAAAGTATTTTAAAACGTGCCATTGAAGATGAAAAGATCTCTATTGACTTTACCAATCCCCGTGATTTTACAACGGACAAACATAATCGTGTGGATGCACCGATGATCGGTGGAGGTGCAGGTATGTTAATGACCCCTCAGCCATTGATGGATACGTTAAAAAATATTCGGAAAAATTCGGAAAATGCCCATATCATTTTTCTCTCTCCCGTAGCCAAAAGGTTTACACAAAACGATGCCAAGCGTTTGGCTAAAAAAGAGCATGTTGTTTTTGTATCGGGGCGTTATGAAGGCATTGATGAACGTGTCATAGAAGCAGAAGCAGACGAACTTTTTTCCATAGGTGATTACATCTTAACGGGTGGAGAGTTGGCGTCTATGGTGGTCTGTGATGCGATCAGCAGGAACGTAGAAGGTGTCCTTGGAAACAGTGATTCTCTCAGCGTAGAGAGCTTTGAAGAGGAGCTGTTAGAAGCCCCTTCCTTTACGAAACCGACAATTTATGAAAATAATGAAGTTGTTTCAGAGTTCTTAAAGGGAAATCATAGTAAAATCACGGACTTAAAAAGAGGGCTGTCTTTGTGTAAAACAAAGTATTTTCGGCCAGACTTATACAAACAAAAGGTATAACCATGAGAAATAAATACATTGAAAGCTTTGAGCAAGCGCAATTAGAAAACAAGAACGTTCCAGAATTTAGAGCGGGAGATACTGTAAGAGTAGCTGTTCGTATTAAAGAAGGTGCTAAAACAAGAGTACAGAACTATGAAGGTCTGTGTATCGCGATCAGAGGTCAGGGTACAGGTAGAACATTTATGGTAAGAAAAATGGGTGCCAACTCTGTTGGTGTTGAAAGAATCTTCCCACTTTTCTCAGAGTCTATCGAAAGTATTGAAGTACTTAGAAAAGGTAGAATCAGAAGAGCGAAATTGTTCTACCTTAGAGAACTTAAAGGTAAAGCAGCGCGTATCAAAGAACTACGTAGAAAATAGTCCTTTCCTCCGACTTGCACACATCTTTTCGGGATGGGTGCAGTCACTTACTGACGTAAGCTCTTTTACCCAAACCCGAAAATCTACGCACAATTCAAACGAAATCATCTACTTCTATTACACTGAAAAAATCTTTACTATACTTACATTTTAAGATGCACTTATTTAATCAGTATTTTGTTATACTTCCGTCTTCTTATTATTTATATATTATAATAATATTTAAAATTCAAAAAGGGATCAAAATGAAAAAGGGTTTAAGTACGTTACTGTTGATAGTAACATTATTTATAGTGATTGGTTGTGGAGGTAATAGCAGCAATACTGATGGTACGGGGCAGCCTTTTAATGCCAGTGATATTTTACTGGGGAAAACATTGTATTACACCGATAGTATGCTGGATGATCCTGAAGGATATTTTTCAAATGCATTTTTGAAAGAGACAATGGTAGAAAAAGAGTATGATCAAGATGGAAATGTACTTTATTCGCCTGATACGATAGCAATAAAATATGAGGGAAATAATGTTACATTCAGTGAGGGAGGTCTCAGTTTCTCCTGTAGTGTAGTGCGTATGACAGAGTCAACCGTTCTGGAGTGTCAGTTAATTGATGAATCTGTCAGGATAGTACTGTGGGATACAGTAGAATTAGCTAAAGCAAATCCGGATACAGAGTCTGGAGAAAATGCTAAAAATATGCTACTGGGGAAAACATTTTATTCTACAGACGATTGGGTAAATGACTATAATGGTTACTATACAGATACATTTTTGGAAGAAACATCGGTGGGTAATACTTATGATGCTGACGGTACTCCCAATAATGCTCCCTTCACCCGTGTTTTGACATACCGAGGAACAGAAATAACACTTACATATGAAGAAATGGGTCTGACATCAGTTTGTAGTGTTGAACGTATGGATAAATCAATTGTACTTGACTGTATAAATACGTATGATGAACAATATACAAAGATACTTTGGGAGACTGTAGAAGAGGCAAATACTCATCGTTATGATTAAAAAGTAGCAGTATCATAACGAATGCGCCTTTAAATTTATCAGGATATTAGACATGTTGGCAACCATTAAACATAAACTCATTTCACTTTTACAACTCATACTTGTACTTATCTATATCATCTTTGAAGAGTTGATTTGGGAGGGGATAGCGTATCCTATCTATAAGTATGTACATTCACTTCAAATTTTGCAAAAAGTGGAAGCAAAACTGCATGGGGTGAACCGTTATGTGATACTTGTGATCTTTGTGCTGATGCTGGCAGGGGTGGAGGCATTCGGGCTCTATGCCGGGTATCTGTTCGTGAGTGGAAATGTTCTTTTGGGACTTGCCATCTACTTGGGGAAGATCCCTGTTGCCGCTTTTACATTCTGGATGTTCCGTGTTACAGAGGACAAGCTGATGAAGTTCGCCTGGTTCAAGTGGCTTTATGAGCGTGTTATGCAGTTCATTGACTGGCTGAAATCTTTGGATGTCTACAAGTCAACGCTGGATCGTGTGACGCTTTGGAAAGAAAAATTCAGGGCGTTCAGGCTGAAGCACTTCTCCAAAGAGAGCCCTTTTGTGACAAAAATGAAACACTTTTACCGCACCATCAAGGCTTCACTGCGTAACAAAGAAGACAATGACCAATAGACCCTCCTGGTTCTGGCAGGCGCTTGTCGGCTTTATACTGTTTACGGCTCTGCTCCTGTATGCGGATGTAAGCAGAGAGTATCTATTCACTGCGGCAACAGACTTGTACCTTTTTATAAAAAAAAACAGTATTGCCATACTGACAGCCTTTTTTCTTGTCAAGGGAAAATTTGTCATCAAACTCTTTTTACGTAAGATCATTCTGCTCTCAGCAACCGGTCTCGGTAAACGCTACATGATAGAACGGGTTTTGAATCATCAGATAAAAGTGCATTTTCTGGATCATCTGCAGGGTGACTTTAAACGACTGCTTACGCATGTCAAATACAACTTTAAAAATTTCCCACCGGTCAAAAAAGTCATGACCGCTTTCGCTTTTCTGGGTTCACTCGGGTTTGTCGGCAAATTTATGGGTGGTATGCTGGCGGTCAAAGTCTTCATCGCCAAGATATGGAGTTTTCTTTTGGCTCTGTTTCTTAAACTTTTTTCTGCCTTTTTCTATTTCCTGACCAATGTGGTCTGGGGTTCCTGGGTCGCACCTGTTATTGAAGTGCTCTTCTTTGGCTGGATCTTAAAATGGCTGGAGAAGATACCGTTCTTTAACTATGCTATGAAAAAACTCTACGCACTTTTTCAGTACTTATTCGGGTGGTTGGAAACTTGGATCGCAAAACTGATGAAAGCACCCCTCAGAAGGTTTTTGAAGTGGATGGTGAGAACGATGAAGATTGCCATCTATAAGTTCATCGGTTATGAGAGGGTATCGCTTTATGAGCGTTTAAAAGAGAAGAGAAAGCTAAAACGCAATGCCTATGAAAGGGTAGAAGAGAGACGCAGAACAAGGGTCTCTCCTCGACGTCAGCATCTCTCTTCTCATAAAAAGCTAAAACAGAAAAGAGAGAAGAGAAAAGTGCTTAATAAGAATTATTTTTCATAGCCTGATGGGCTTCTCTGTCTAAAGTTTTTGCTTTCATGTCAGCACGCTTGTCATGCAGTTTTTTACCCTTGGCAATAGCAATGCTCACTTTGGCAAAATTACGCTCGTTAAAGTAGATCATGAGGGGTACAATGGTGAGTCCGTCTTTATGCACTTTCACATAGAGCTTCTCCAGCTGTGTTTTGTGCAGGAGCAGTTTTCTCGGTGTGCGGGTATCTGGGACATAGTGTCTGTTAGTGGTTTCCAGGTGTGCAATATGGGTATTCATCAGGTGCAATTCACCTTGAATAAAACGGCAGAAAGCATCGGAGAGGTTGGCACGCTTGGCACGCAGGGCTTTGACTTCAGCACCGGCAAGAACAATACCTGCTTCGAACTTTTCCAATATCTCATAGTCATGTCTGGCTTTTTTATTTTGTGCAACGATATTAATGCCCAACTCTTTCCTTTGTACGCTCTATATTTTGTAGAATTATATCATATAATCTCAAATGGAAAACAGCGAAGAGAGACTTTTAGAAATACTCTATCAAGATAAGTACATGGTGGCTATCAATAAGCCTTCTGGTTTGTTGGTACATAAATCACCCATAGACAAACATGAAACAGTATTTGCCCTGCAACTTGTACGTGACCAGATAGGCCAGTATGTCTATCCTGTGCATCGTTTGGACAAACCGACTTCCGGTGTTTTACTCTTTGCGCTTGACGGAGAGACAGCCAAAGTCATGTCGGAACTTTTTCGTGCCAATGAAGTACACAAAACGTACTTGGCTGTGGTGCGTGGGTACACAGAAGATAAAGGCAGCATTGTCTACCCTCTGAAACAGATGCTCGATACCAAGGCACAAAAAGAGCAGGGCATCACCAAAGAGGC
>JALSUP010000057.1 GCA_027071315.1 Sulfurovum sp. | reverse complement strand
ATCAACTTTTCTTCTTTGGGACTCAATGGTCCGAAAGTATCCTGAAGTTGTGGAAAAAGGCTCTGTTCCAGGTTCATGACTTTAAGCCACATTTTTGAAAGCGAAGGTATAATATTTTTCATAGCTGGTTCTTTTTTCTGGTTGGATTTTTGTGGTAAAAAATTATAACTTTTTGAAATCAGAATCAGCTTTTTTACTGCGTTAAAATTTTAATAACCGGCTTTTTGTGGGAATCTGCAAGTGGCTCAATTTATTAAAAATTGCTCTTAGACGACCATATCAGTCGTCTCTTGTCACTACGAACACCCTTGAAAGTGAAGCGATTTGAGAGTAGTGACGACTTTTGCTTACTTTTCTAGAAAAGTAAGAGAGAAACAACACCACAATTTAAGTAAGAGGAAATAGTAAAAATAAGCACAACCTCTGGTGCGTTGGGAAACGCACCCGACAAAATCAAATATTAATAGAGATTAGGCATCAATCTCCTCCAACTTCAACTCATACTCCGCCACGATCTCCTCATCCTTCTCCGAAGCAACTTCCAATCGCTCAAAATAGGCATCGATCTCCTGCTGTACCAGTCCCACTTCCTTGGACAACTCCATGATCTTGTCATTGTCTCCGGAATTGGAAGCCAAAGTCAACGCTTCATTCTTCACAGCCATAGCAGCCTCTAAGACTTCGATCTTCTCTTCACAAAGTTTGATCTCTTTGGTATATGGCTTACGTACTTCATTACGTGCCTGTGTGACTGCTTTACGCAACTTTTTACGCTCTTTATGATTGATCTTCGGCTTTTTCTTTTTAGGCTTGGCACCCTCTTCCTCTTCCCAACCTATCTTCTCCAGGAACTCATCATAGGTACCGTCAAAATACTCAGCTCCCCCTTTATGGAAGATGATCAGCGCATCTGCCAGTCTTCTTAAAAGCATTTCCGAGTGCGTGACCATAATAAGCGAACCTTCAAAGGATTCAATGGCATCAGCCAAAGCATCAATAGACTGCATATCAAGGTGGTTGGTAGGCTCATCGAGGAACAGAAGGTTTGCAGGTGTCCCGATGATCTTCCCCAACATGACACGGCTTCGCTCTCCACCGGAAAGCACTTCGATCTTCTTATCGCCCAGTTCCCCAGAGAACATCATACGTCCTGCAATACTGCGTGATTCGGGAATACCCATATCTTTACTCACAGAAGCGATCTCGTCGACAATGGTCGCCTTGACATTCAATCTTTCAATATTGGTCTGACCAAAGTGAGCAAATTCGGTAGAAGGGTGGAAATTGAGTTCTCCCTGCTGATGCGGAAGCTCTCCGGCAATATAGTTCAAGAGTGTTGACTTACCCTTACCATTTTTACCAATGATCGCCAGACGTTTTCCCTTCTCCATCGCAAAAGTCAGATGCTGGAAAAGCGGTTCTTCCGGGTTATAGCCGAAACCTATATCCTCTGCTCTGAAAATAACCTTTGCCGGGGTATCTTTATAGGAGAAGTTAAAAGAGAGGGTCGCATCATTTTTCAGATCCTCCATCTCATCCATTTTATCCAGCTCTTTCTGCTTGGACTGTGCCAAAGCAGCGGTAGAAGCCCTTGCCTTGTTTCGGGCAACAAACTCTTCCAGTTCTTTACGCTTCTTGTCCTGATTCGCTTTCGTCTTTTCATACGTTTCATCTTCCATTTCCAAGGTGGAATAGTACTTGTAACTGTCACCCTGAACCAGCCGAAGCCCTTTACGCTGTACGCCCATTGTATGTGTCGACACCGAATCCATAAAATCACGGTCATGCGTGATCAGGATCACTTCACCGTCAAACTCTTTAATGAAGCCTCTTAACCATCGTAAAGAAGGAAGGTCAAGGTAGTTGGTAGGCTCATCGAGCAGCAGCATGTTCGGTTCAGTCGCCAAAAGTTTTACCAGGTTGATACGTATCTGGTACCCTCCGGAAAAACTAAAAGGATCTTTATCGAGATCTGCTTCTGAAAAGCCAAGACCGAAAAGTAGTTTTTCTATTTTATAGAAGTTCCATTGCTCATCTTCAGGAAGTACCAGGGCACACTCTTCTCTGACTGTAGGTTCAGTAAAGACCAGGTGCTGTTTCAAGGTTCCGATACGGTAGTTTTTAGGAATACTAATATCCCCGGAGTCATAGGATTCTTCGCCAAGGATCATTTTAAAAAGTGTTGATTTTCCCGATCCGTTTCTTCCCACAAAACCAATTTTTTGATTTCGTGCGACTTTAAAGTTCACATCAGAGAAGAGGGTTTGGCCCCCGAAGCCTTTAGAAAGATTGGTAAGTTGTATCATGGGTCCATCCAGTAGAAAATTTAGGATGGAAGTATATCTAAAAGTAAATGTAGGGTGGATTTATCCACCGGTATAATATTAGTTCAATGCTTTTTCAGCCTCTATCAGTGAGACCACCCCATCATGCATATCCTGTACCGCGTCTACTTCCGTAATGCCAAGACGACGACGGTTACTGATGTCATATACCCCGCCCTCAGATTCAGAGTGTTCACCATGTATCCCGCGTATCTGGAGGTGATGCTTGTCGGTAATGGCTTTGAACTTTTCCATATCTATCGCCAGATTCGGCACTTTAATATGTACAGAAGCACGCATGGCTGTTCCCAGATTTGTAGGGCAGGAAGTAATGTACCCTAAATGGTCAGTGTAAGAAAATGCTAACTGTTCTTCCAGTTTTTGTATTGCCCCACTCAAGCGGGTGAAAACTTCTTTAATGTCCCCGCCCTGCTGCATAGAGATAATACGAAGCTGGTCTTCTTCATTCACCCAGACCAAAAAAGTCTTTTCATCATTATGGTAGATACCCCTCCCCTCCGGCCAGTCATGGTTCAACCCTGCTGCCTCTAAAAAACGGTCTCCCTCTTTAAACAGAAAATGATCTTTGATCAACGCTTTCTGAACGGCATCATTCATACCAAGTAAGGGATAATAATTTCCCTTCAAGTTGGCATCCAATAAAGACAAGGCATGAGAGACTTTCTTTTCCACAGTCAATCTCTGTTCCCTGGAAATGGCCGGACCAAGTGGAAGATCTTTCAAGTTTCGTCCCACACGGATACGTGTAGAGACAATATATTTCCCTTCCAGGTCAGGATTGCCGGCTTTCAGATCATCAGGATTTAAATTGCTTTTATGACTGTCGCTGCTTGTAAAACCGTGATACTCTTCTATGATCGGATTGAAGAGTGGGGAGAACAAAGTATAAGACTCTTCATCCCCCGCATAAACACCAATACCGCTGTCTATATTTTGAACACCGGAATTGATGGCCTTTTCCAGGGTAT
>JALSUP010000056.1 GCA_027071315.1 Sulfurovum sp. | reverse complement strand
ATAATAGCTTGGAGCTTATTGATTTAAGCATTCCTTACGCACCATCAACAATTAAAAGTTATCCTATCAATAATGCTCTTTCTATTTCACTTAACGATAGTAATACTAAGGTCTATATAGGTACAGGTAAAGGTGGTGTAGTGGCACTAGATGTATCTTTTTAGCTACATAGTATTTGATAAACAGTTGCAGGAAAAGCAGGAAAATCTGCTTTTCTTGTATGAATATGATAAGATGAATTTAAAAAATGAAAAATATTAACTGGGTAAAAATTGTACTTTATGTTATTGGGGTGCTTATTATATTTCGTATTTTTACCTCAATCTATATGCAGAATAGGCAGAATAGGGGTCAAGAATAGGGGTCAGGTGACAATGACAACGCTCTCTTATTTGATAGCACAAACATAGGAGTAGTCACTTCCTTTATTTTGACGCTCTAACATTTTTTTCTTTGCATTACATCGTTCTATAGAGGAAAACTTTTGTCCCCAACTATGAGGATAACCATATTTTAATATCTGTATGCGTAGAATTTATGGGTCAGGTGACAATAACAACTTTCTCATTCCTACGATGTTCGTGAGAATGTATATAAGGATTTAGGGGTCGGGTGACAATAACAACTTTTGACCTGTGCAACTTCTTCAGCCCTTACGGCGATACTTTGACTTCATTCAAGTTTCCTTATGTGGTGCGCAAAATGCACCCTACGAATTTTTAGACCGGGCGAAGAGATAGATATTGAAATGTTAAAGTCCAAGTTTCCGGTGATTTTGAAAGTATTGGGGAAGTTGAGGGAACTTTAATTCATATATGTATTTGACAAATTAAAACATATGGTATATAATGATTACATATATGCTAGATAAGGTTATTTATGTATAAATGGAATGAAGATAAAAATAGCATTTTGAAGTCTCAAAGGGGTTTTAGCTTTGATGATGTGTTGCATAAGATGAAAAAAGATGGTGTGTTAGATAATTATAAACACCCAAATATAGAAAAATATCCAAATCAATACATCTATGTTATTGAGCTTGGAGGGTATGTGCACTATATACCGTATGTGTATGACGGCGATGATATATTTTTGAAAAATATCATACCAAGCAGAAAACTACACAAAAAATATGAAAAGGATAAGTAATGAAATATACAGATGAAGAACTAGAGTTGTTAGCTGCAATAGAAGAAAATCAACCAAAAACAGTGAGTTTTGACAATGAATCTATTAAAACTATGGCGGGTGATACACTAGAGTATCTTAATGAAAAAAAACAAATCAGCATCAATCTCAAACGTTCAGACCTTGACTTTATCAAGCAAAGAGCAAAAGACATTGGTATCTCCTATCAAAGTATTATCCAGTCATTAGTACATAACTATAGTACCAATAAATTGGAATTGAAGTTATAGAGATATGATGTTTATGAGAGAAAGTATATAAAAAAGAGGGTAGATAAACGGGGACAGGCTAAATAAAAATGATTAAAATAAGTATAAATTAAAGTATTTTAACGATTTTATACTATTTATCGTGAAAATATGTTAAAATATCCCTATGTTAACGAAAAAACAAACAACAAAAATAGACACTTTACGAAAAGAATATTTCCATGCTGCCAAAGGTAAAGAGCAACTACTCAAGCTTATTTCTGAGACTGAAGTCTTTGAACAGGTGTATAACTCTAATGCCATAGAGAACTCAACCCTAAGCATAGAAGAGACAGAAAAAATCTTGTTGCAGATAGACTTGGACAGGTATGTATCTGAGCGAGAGATACATGAAGCTAAAAACTTAGCGCGTATCACTGAGTACATAGACAACAATGCAAAAGACAAAGCACTAAACTCAGAGATGATACTGTTTTTGCATAAAATACTCATCTCGAATATCAATAACGACATCGCAGGTAGATTTAGAGAGGGAGATGAATATGTGAGAGTAGGGAATCACATCGCTCCTGCACCGTCACAGATAGCTGATGGGCTAGAGCAAACCTTTATGACCTACAAGGCTGATGCTTCTAAAAACATAGTGGAACGCATAGCACGCTTTCACCTGGACTTTGAAACACTACATCCTTTCATAGATGGCAATGGACGCATAGGACGAAGCCTGAACAACTACTTACTTATACGAGA
The DNA here is from genome assembly GCA_027071315.1 of Sulfurovum sp. Taxonomy (GTDB): domain Bacteria; phylum Campylobacterota; class Campylobacteria; order Campylobacterales; family Sulfurovaceae; genus Sulfurovum. The sequence continues at coordinate 1,192 of JALSUP010000056.1, read as the reverse complement.
AGAGTATGTGCCTATAAACATTAGGTTTTTAGATAGACAGGAGTACTATAAGGCATTTCAAGAGTTTAATATGTTTGAAAAAACAGACATTATGGAGCAGATAATTTATAGGGCTTTGGTAAACTCTTACCATAAGCGATTGGCATATTTGAAAGGGTTAAATATTGTGACTCTTAATGCTTATGCAAAAATCCATAAGCTCTCACACCCAAACCTCATAAACAAAGCCAAAAGACATACCATACCTGCCTTTATGGAAAAAGGTGTGTGGATGATAGGGGATGAGTAAGAGATGAATAAAAGGAGAGGATAACACAAATGGGAATTTTTGCTTTACAATCACTTGTTGGAGGTTTTTTGGATGAAGATCTGAAAAACTTCAATAAAGTTTTTGATGATTGGTGTGTACAGTTTGAGAACTTAGAAGATGCACAGCTTATGTTGGATACGCTTGAAAAAAATGAGCAGATCAAGATCGTTGAGATCACCCCGTTGAGTTATCCGAAATACTTTTTTCCAAACTTACAGGGTATCATCCACGCTACACGGGAATATGAAGGAAAGATCATCTGCATCGTCGAGCCACAAATGGGTATGAGCTTCCGCATTGCTATATGTGACATGCAGACTAAAAAGGTAAGGGTACTTGGTAGCCGTTATAAGAGTGCCCTAAGTGTCGAAGGGGCATTTGCCAATCTGTCGTTTGACTTATGAAAATAGTTACATTTTAGATTTGACAAAATTATAAAAAGTAGCTAATATAGTACTAAATTAAATACCTAAAAGGATATTTATTATGACACAGATTTTATCGAACTATTCTGCGAGTATCTCTGAACTGAAAAAAAGTCCCTCTTCTCTCATCGAAGATGCGGGGGGAGAAGCTGTGGCTATACTCAATCATAACAAGCCTAGTGCATATTTAGTGCCTAGTGCATTGTATGAGAAGATGATGGATATCATTGATGACTATTATTTGGCAGAGCAAGTGAGAGAGAGACTTAACGATGGAGAAGAGGGTGTAAAGGTTGCGTTAGATGAGCTACTCTCTTGAGTTTAAACCTAAGGCTTTAAAAGAGTGGAAAAAGCTTGACCATAGTATTAAGCTACAATTTCATAAAAAGCTTAAAGAGAGGCTTGTAACACCTCGTGTACCACATTCTAAATTGAGTGGCTATCAAAATGTATATAA
>JALSUP010000055.1 GCA_027071315.1 Sulfurovum sp. | reverse complement strand
GAGCAATTATGGAAGAAAAATATGGAAAAATAACTATTTTATCGGGAATATTGGCGCTATAATTTTTTTAAATTGAAAACTGATAAAACAGGAAGGCTGGAGAAGTATTTTTAGAGGTTCCCATAAGGGTAAAAAGTGATTAAAGAATTTTGGAGTTTATAAAGAAGGGGTCAGTACCCAAGGCCAAGCCTTGAAATACTAAATAGTAAAGAGTGGAATTATACGAGTTCGATAATTGCCATTGGTGCAGAATCACCTTTTCTCATACGTGTTTTGATAATTCTGGTGTATCCACCGTTTCTGTCTGCATACTTAGGTGCAATTTCATTAACGATAGTGTTTGTACACTCTTTGTGCTGTAACATTGCAAAAATAGCTCTGTGTGCATTGAAGTCACCAGTTGATGCTTTTGTGATCAACTTTTCGTAGTAGCTTCTAAGCTCTTTGGCTTTTGGCAATGTAGTTTCGATCTTACCTTCTTTTGTCAAAGCAATAGAAAGGTTTTTAAGAAGCGCTGCTCTGTGAGCAGAGGTTCTGTTTAGTTTACGATAACCATGCTTATGTCTCATATCTGTCCTTTAACTGTAAAACCTAAAGCAATTATGCTTTAAGGCTTTCTATTTTCTTCACAAGATTTGCTCTTGTTATATCTGCTAGTTCAAAGTCTGAACCAAATCCGTTCTCTACAAGACACTCATTGATCTCATCCAGTGATTTCTTACCAAGGTTCTTGATATTTTTGATCTCATTCTCAGACATCAATACCAATTCACCAAGAAACTTCAATCCTGCTCTGTCAAGTGAGTTGAATGATCTAGCACTCAATCCAAGAGAGTCAACTGTCTGCATGAACGGCTTAAGTTCACCGTCATCGCTTCCTCTTTTAACAGATGGTACTGAAATATCTACATCAAGTACACCGTTAAATACAGAGAGTTGCTTATTCATGACTTCCAAAGCATTTGTAAATGCTTCTACCGGACCAATTTGTGCATCTGTCTCAATGTCAAATGTGATCTTTTCGAAATTTGGATTGTCTTCAACAAGCACAGGCTCAATCTTATAGTTTGCTTTTCTTACCGGAGTAAAGAAAGCATCCAGTGCGATTGCGTCTGCGGAAACTTCATCCCTAAGGTCTTCACTTGGTACATAACCAATTCCTTTTGAGATAACCACTGTAAAGTTAAGTTCAGCATCTTCATTCAGTGTTGCCAATGGAAGGTCTCCGTTAACCACTTCAATTTGATCATTGTTCAAATCCTGTGCTGTCACTTCTTTGTGACCGGAGAAACTGTAGTTCAATTCAACTCTGTCAATTTCGTCTTTAATTTTAAAACGAATATTCTTCAGGTTAATAATAAATACAGCCACATCTTCATGCATACCTCTGATGTTGTCAAACTCATGCGCTGCACCTTCGATCTTGACAGATATAGGAGCAAACCCGATAGAAGAACCTAAAATAAGTCTTCTCAGTGGGTGCGCAAGTGTTACAGCATAACCGCTCTCAAAAGGGTAGGCAACGATCTCAGCACGGTTGGCGCTGATCTCGTTGACTTCTACTTCTGTTGGCATAAATGGTGCAATTTTAATTTTTCTCATTAATAGCCCTTACTGATGTATTATTTAGAGTAAAGCTCGACGATTAGACGCTCTTCAACTGGGATTGAAATCTCTTCTCTCTCTGGAATTCTTGTAAATAGTCCGAACAATTTCTCTTTATCCATGTCAACCCATTCAACCATACCAGTCTGGTTAGTCAATTCGATTGCTCTAAGAATTTGAACATTTGTTTTAGATTTCTCTCTGATTTCAATTTTCTGACCCGCTTTTACTCTAAATGAAGGAATATCAACACGTTTACCATCTACAAGTACATGTCCGTGATTTACGAATTGTCTTGCTGATGCTCTTGTTGTTGCGAAACCCATTCTGTAAACTACGTTATCAAGTCTCTGCTCAAGAAGTTGGATAAGGATTGAACCTGTGTTACCATCTTTTGAGTTTGCTTCTTTATACAATGCTCTAAACTGCTTCTCAGACACACCATACATAAATTTAGCTTTTTGCTTCTCTTGAAGTTGAAGACCGTATTCTGAAATCTTTGTTCTTCTCTGTCCGTGTTGTCCCGGTGCATATGGTCTTTTTTCCAATGCAGATTTACCAGCAAGTCTTCTCTCACCTTTTAATCCAAGATCAACGCCAAGTCTTCTTTCTAGTCTTTCAACTGGACCTCTATATCTTGCCATACTTATACCCTTCTCTTCTTAGGTGGTCTACAACCGTTGTGTGGAAGTGGTGTAATATCTTTTAAAGATGTTACTCTGATTCCCTCAGTTGCACCAATTGCTTTAACAGCTGTATCTCTACCAGAACCAGGACCCTGAACTTTGATCCCTACTTCTTTTACGCCGTTTTCCATTGCTTTGTTCATAGCGTCTGCTACTGCTTCTGCAGCGGCAAAAGGAGTCGATTTCTTTGAACCTTTAAATCCCAGTGATCCTGCTGAACTCCAAGAGATAACGTTACCCATTTCATCTGTTACTGTAATCACAGTATTGTTGAAAGTTGCTGCTACGTAAACAACCGCTTTCGCTATACTTTTTTTTGCTTTTTTCTTAGCCATATGTAACTACTCCTTACGCTGCGCCGACAGTCTTACGTTTACCCTTACGAGTACGCGCATTTGTCTTTGTTTTTTGTCCACGACACGGAAGGCCTCTTCTGTGTCTAAGTCCTCTGTATGAACCAAGATCCATCAATGCTTTAATGTCAAGTGTTACTTTCTTACGAAGGTCACCTTCCACCATGATGTTTTCCTGAATATCATTACGGATTATTGCTGCTTCCGCATCTGTCAACTCGTGAACTCTTTTGTTATAGTCAATACCTGTTCTGTCAAGAATTTTTCTTGAAGTTGTCAACCCAATACCAAAAATGTAAGTAAGTGCATACTCCATTCTTTTCTTTTTAGGTAAATCAACACCTGCAATACGTGCCATGTTTATCCTTGTCTTTGTTTATGTTTTGGATTTTTACAAATCACGCGTACGATACCTTTGCGCTTAATGATCTTACAATCATCGCACATCTTTTTTACTGATGGTCTAACCTTCATGGTTACTCCTACGTTGTATTTACACTTCGTTTGTTGCGTGGATGGATGACGTAAACCCATCCAATTCTTGAGTAAGCAGTGTCACTTAATCAAAAATTCTTCGCGCAGTTTCCTATACCTAGAGTAATAGGGAGGAGGATTATACCGAAATGTTTATTAATGTTTTCTTATGGGAGGTTATTTCCTGTAGGGTGCGTAGACACGCACCAAATAGTAGCAGATTGACCGTCTATCAAAGGTG
>JALSUP010000054.1 GCA_027071315.1 Sulfurovum sp. | reverse complement strand
GCAAGGTAGGAAGGTGTTCCGGCACGTGTGACACTTGAGTATGCTTCGGTGATGCTTCCGAAATCGACCATTTTGAAGACAAACTTCTCTTTACGTCTGGTGACGATGATATTTTCGGGTTTGATATCACCGTGTACAAGGTCAAGTTTGGTGAGGAACTGTGACATTTTCAAAAGGAACTGTGAGAGTTCTATGCTCATGTCGACCGTGAGCGGCTTTTTGGCAATGAACTCTTTTAAAGATTTACCGTCCACATAAGACATAATGTAGTAGCGGTGCGTACGTTTTTTAGGCACAACCGCTTTGGGAAAGAAGCCCGCCTTAAGACGTTTTGCCATCCACACCTCTTTGACGAACATATCGAGTATGATCTCGTCATCCAAGGCTTCAATGGGGGCGAACTTGATGACATACTGCACACCTTTGTTAACACAGAGCCAGGTGCGGTTGTTCTGTATCAACGGTTTGACGAGTTTGTAGCCGTCAATCACCTCTCCTACCCTATACTTCTCTTCAATGATCAGCTTACTCTCTTTGAGTTTCAGCCTCGGGTCGAGTTCTTTGATCTCCAGAATGACAGCGGTGGTGTCGTCAGGCAGGTTGTCGTTGTGTTTTCTACTGGCTTTTTTTACCAAAAAAGAGGCACCCATATGGAGGCCGTCAGCCAACTCTTCCTGAGAAAGTTCCGTGTAGAGTCCGTCTGAACAGAGGAGTATCTGGTCTTTGGCCTGCAAATTGTTTTCAAAATAGTAAGGGTCAACCGTCTCTTCGAGTCCCATCGCCGCAGTCAATACAGACTCCATCCCTTTTTCATCCATGGAGTGGTCGGAAGAGAGCTGTGCGAACTGCCCGTTACGACTGAGGTAAATACGGCTGTCCCCCACATTGGCACCAAAGAGTCTGTCTCCCTCAATAACCACAAGGGCTAAGGTCGTGACCAACTCTTCACGCTCATAATCTTCCATAGATTCCAGATAGAGCACCCTGTTAATGTTTTCAATAAAGTGCTTGATGGACTTTTCCATAGTCCAGGACTTTGGACGACTTTTCAAAGACTGAACCAGAAAGTGGGAAACACGTTTGGCAGCTTCGGCACCCTGCAGAGCAGAGCCCACACCGTCACAAACTACCGCCACGGTAATGTTGTCCATCACCTTGATCTCAAAAAAGTCATCCCCTTTGAGCTGGGTACCTTTTGCTAACGTAAAACCGGATGTTTCGATGTTCTGTTTTGACATGTATACACTTTCATTGGGGCAGATAGAATACCCCTTTATTTTCTTAAAACATTATATCATTTACTTTCTTACTAAAATTCACTTGCTGAAAATTCACTTGATTGATTAAAAAACATACAATAGATTGCCTGTAAAATATTTTTTTCACACTATAATTAAACTACATTTTAAATTAGGAGAAACATATGAGTTATATTAAACCCGAGGTAGTGGTCGATAACATGATCGCTGCCGGAGAATACAAGGCCGGACTGGGCATCAAGGACATTATGATACGTGGAGGGCTCTCCGGTGCGCTACTCGGATTTGCAACCACTTTGGCACTTGTGGCAACCACACAGACACATACACCAATCGTGGGAGCACTGGTATTCCCTGTCGGTTTTGTCATGATCATTCTTTTGGGACTTGAATTGGTCACTGGAAGTTTTGCACTGTTAACCACTACTTTTTTAGACAAAAGACTGGGTTTCAAAAAACTTGCAATGAACTGGGGACTTGTTTTTGTTGCCAACCTCATAGGAAGTCTTTTTTATGCCTGGATGTACACGATGGTCGCAACCAAATTCGGTCATGTTGACTCTACACCGGTGATTGAACTCATTAAAAAGATCGCTGAGGGTAAAACATTAGGGTATCAGCATCTTGGTATTGACGGTCTCTATACTGTATTTTTCAAAGCGATCTTTTGTAACTGGATGGTAACACTCGGTGCGGTCATGGCATTGACTTCGACTTCTACCAGCGGTAAGATCCTTGCAATGTGGCTTCCAATCCTGACTTTCTTCGGTCAGGGCTTTGAACACGCCGTTGTTAACATGTTCGTTATCCCTGCAGGTATTATGCTTGGGGCAAATGTAACTGTTGCTGACTGGTGGTTATGGAACCAGATCCCTGTTACTCTGGGGAACATCGTCGGTGGAGCAGTCTTTACCGGTATGGCACTTTACTTTACACACAGAAGCAGCAAGAAATAAACGCTTACTTCTTTTTACATATGCTCAGCGTTCAGCGCTGAGTGTATGCTTTCTTTTTACCTTCCTTTTCCCTTTCCATCTTTTCATAACCTATAAATGATTTGTGCTTTTATGTCTAATTCCTCATTCTTGATAAACGAGATAGGATAATAGTCTTGTGTGTCAACTTTTGGTGCTGTGAGGACACAGCACCCTACGGCAACCTGAACTTTATAACACATTGTGCTTCTGTATGGTGTTGTCCCCTGACAACACCGATAATAATAACATTATGCAAATGCCCTAGATCCATGATAAAGTATTGTGAGGAGATAACCCCATCCATACAAAGGAACCGGGAAAAAACATTCTTTGTATGCGTATTTTTGGTGCTGTGAGGGCACAGCACCCTACGGCAATCAGAGCTAATATGACACATTGCGCTTCTGTAGGGGGTTGTCCCCTGACAACACCGATAACACAATTGGTAATGGAAATTTGAATCGTGGAATTTGTTTTTGGATGATTTGGTATGAATGCCAATTTGGTTTGAAATCTTATGTGTATTTGTATGCGTGTTTTTGGTGCTGTGAGGGCACAGCACCCTACGGCAACCTGAACATATAACACAGTATGCTTCTGTAGGGGGGGGTGTGTCTCACAACACCAACAATGGGGAAAACCTGTAACAATGATAATTGCAATAAAATATTGTGGTGGAAGATCCCACCCTACACGATCATAGGGTGAGAGAAGGAGATGAAAAGATTAAAGCTTAGATGATACCACCGGAGTTCACACCCCAGGTAGTTCTCCATCTTGTTTTTACAAAAGAGAGTCCGAGAATAGCAACCAGTACCACCGCTGCGAAGATCATGAACCCGGCAGAGTAACCGTCAAAGGCACCTTTTGACCAACCGAGGGTTTTAATGAGTGCTGTACCGCCAAGACCGCCGGCACAACCGACAATACCTGTCATAATACCAATGTCTTTACCGAAACGCTGTGGGACCAACTGGAAGACTGAACCGTTTGCCATACCCAAACTTGCCATCACAAGGAAAAGAACCAAAATAGCAACAAAGAATGGTAACTCTACCAAAGCCATAATAGCCACGAGAACCGCGACAGCACCATAGAAGAAATAGAGGGCTTTGACACCACCTATTTTATCGGCAATGTTTCCACCTACTGGTCTAAGTACCGCACCTGCAAAGATGGTCAATGCGCCAAAATACCCTGCAATGACTTTGACGTTTGGTTCGTTAAATACATTTAAACCAAATGCTGCCATGTCTGCCTGATACGTGTTCATCAAGTAGACTTTCATGTATCCTGCAAATCCTACAAAACCACCAAAAGAGATGGCATAGAAAAGGTTAAACCACCAGGTATCTTTGTCACGTAACAATTTAAGGTAGTCAGATACTTTTTTAGGTCTTGCTTTATAGACAGACTCAGGTGCATTTTTAGCAAGGAAAAGGTAAGCAATAAAGACAATGATCGCCATAGCCGCACCCACACCAAATACATACTCCCAACCCCACTTCTCAGCGATCTTTGGAGCAAAAAGGAAGTCAATGACCACACCAATGTTACCTGCACCCGCAATACCAAGTACAATACCCTGAAGTTTCGGTGGGTACCACTGTCCTGCCTGTGGAAGTGCCACAGCAAATGAAGCCCCTGCAAAACCAAGTCCCAATGCCACGATGAGTAGTTGGTTATAAGTGATTTCAGCACCTAAAAAGAATGCTGTCAATAAAGATGCAATCACAATTGACTGTGCTATAAGTGCGGTTGCTTTTGGCCCGAGTTTATCGACCCCAAAGCCCAGTACAATTCTTAAAATCGCTCCAGATAATATAGGGAGAGAAAGGAGTGTTGCTTTCTCTCCTGCTGTCATAATGTGACCGGCAGCCGCAAGTGCTTCACCGATCTCTGTTGAGAGTGGACCTAACATCGTCCACACCATAAAACTCATATCGAAATATAGAAAAGCCATAAACAAGGTAGGTGCGTGTCCCTGTCCTTTAAGTGCTTTAAATCCTGCCATTTTTTTCTCCTTAAAATAAATAATTGATGAGAGTATACAGTAAAATAATTGTTATTATAATCTATAGTATGATTAAATTTTAATCAATTCATTTAAAGCCTAAGTTGAGCTTAAGTGAGAACTTTACTTTTAAAGTTCAATAGATTGATTAAAATTTAATCACTCTTTTTTCCCTACTTTAGTTATGCTTCGCTATAATAAGTCCAATTATCTATAAACGGAGAAACATTTCTAATGGAAGCATTACAAAAAGCACTTGACTCAAGAAGTAAAAAGATCAATAAAGTAGAAGATACAAAAGCACTCAAAGCACCTATGGATGTGCATGCAAAACTGACAGAGATCGCAGCAGCAGGATATGAAGGTTTGGCAAAAGAGGATTCTGCCTACTTCTTAAAGTGTTTCGGACTTTTTGACAAGGGCGAAGACTTTATGCTCAGAATTCGTATACCTGCAGGACAAGTCACCAATGCGCAGGCAGTCCGCATTGGTGAACTTGCAGAAAAATACGGGAATGACTACATCGACATCACAACCAGAATGCAGGTAGAGCTTCGTTATTTACAAATTGAAAACATTGCGACCATCCTTGAATCACTCAAAGAAGTCGGCATCTCTACTTTCCAGACAGGCGTGGACAACCCTCGTAATATTGTGACCGACCCTCTTGACGGTGTCGCCTATGACAATATTATTGAGTCTAAGCCTGTGATCGACAAAATGCAGGCTGTGTTTGCAGAAAATCCGGACTGGATCTCTGTACTTCCACGAAAATTCAACACAGGAATTGTGGGTTCACTCTCAAACTCCTGTAATATTTTCGGACATGACTGCTGTTTTGTCCTTGCAAACAAGGACGGAGAGTTCGGTTTCAACATTTTCCTTGGTGCACGTGTAGGCGTCCAGGCACGTGATGCCAACCTTTTTGTCAACATTGACGAAGTACCTCTCTTTTTCAAAGCCCTTTTAAGCGTCTTTAGAACCTACGGATACCGTGACAACAGAAACAAGAACAGACTACATTTCTTACTCCAGGATGTGGGCATCAGTACCTTTGTGGATGCAGTCAAACAGGAAGCGGGTCTTAACTTCGCAGAAGCCGGAACAACCATGGTACAGTCACAAAATATTGCCCTGGGTGCCAATAAAGTCTTGCAGAGAGACGGAAAATTTGCCCATAAGACCATTGTCCCTTCCGGTATATTCTCAGGAAGTGACCTCATAGCCCTTGCCAAAGAGGCAGCGAACTTTGCTTCCGGTGACCTCAGGTTTACCTACGATCAAAATATTTATACCATCAATATTCCAAGAGAGAACCTTGAAAACTTTGAAGCCTCTGAAGTTGTGAAGAAGTATGCAGAGTTCAACAACCTCTACTTTAATGACATGATCGCCTGTGCAGGAACGGCTACCTGTACCTTTGGTGTCATTCCCAATAAACCGGATGCCATTGAAATGGCCCACTTCCTCAACTCTGAAGTGGCCATTGAGAATGCCAATGTGCGCATGAACTGGTCTGCCTGTCCCAAAGGCTGTGGTGTACATGGTATTGCAGACATCGGTTTTGAAGGGTGTAAAGCCAAAGATGCTGAAGGAAACCGTGTAGACGGTGTACACATTTTCCTTGGCGGAAAGATCACCCGTGTGGCAAAAGAGGCACATACCCTGCATAAGTCTCTGCCTTTGACGGAAGCGAAACACCATGTCAAGTACTTGCTGAAAACCTATGCGGCCAATAAAGAGCGTGCAGAAACCTATGAAGCATTTGATGACCGTTTTTTAAGCAAGAACTACTCTTTCCAGGCCTTGGCTTTCTTTACCAAGATCAATTACATTCTCAATGACAAACTGGGGATGGACATTGCCTTTGAACTGGACAAAGAACCGAAATCTGCCAAAAAAGAAGAGTATGAACTCTTTAGCTTCGGATTGAAACTCTTTACCCTCTTAACCGGTGAAAAAAGATTTCAGGGTGTGACAGGTCTCAAGCCGACTCTGGTCAGACCAAGAAAGATCAAGAGAGATGAAGTGAGCAAACTTAACCCGAAAGTCCCTGTCAAACTCTCTGAAGTCATTTACAATATGACACATGAAAAGCAGGCTGAAAGAGCACAAGTCTTCTCAGAATTGCTTGTGGCACTTAAAGAGGTCTAAATGGCTGTTGAACCTTTAACGGAACATACCCCTCTGGCTGATTTCATCAACCACAAAACCAATACCGGCATGCAGTGCGGTAACTACTCCATTGACCTGCCCGAACTTAAAGCCGGAGAACAGTACCGTTTTCACTTTGATGCCACAGCCTGTGTGGGCTGTCACTGCTGTGAAGTCGCCTGTAACGAACAAAATGCCAATCCAGACGACATCAAATGGCGCCGCGTCGGAGAGATGGAAGCCGGAGAATTCCCGGACACCCTGCAACTCTTCAACTCAATGAGCTGTAACCACTGTCTGGAGCCTGAATGTCTCAAAGGCTGTCCCACCGAGTCTTACATCAAACTGGACAACGGCATCGTCTGGCACGATGATCCCAGCTGTATTGGATGCCAGTACTGTACCTGGAACTGCCCTTACGAAGTCCCTACGTTCAACCCCGACAGAGGCATTGTGACCAAGTGTCATATGTGTGTCGACAAACTCGAAGCAGGACAAACACCTGCCTGTGTACAGGCCTGTCCTTCCAATGCCATTGAAATTGAAGTCTTTAATGTCCAGGAGTGGAGAGAAGAAGGCATGGCCAAAGAGGGAGTCGCCCCTCACCTGCCGGATATAGAGATCACCAAACCAACGACACGTTACACTCTGCCTGAACTCAAAGAGGGAGAAGAGATACGTCCTGCCGATGAGCACCTGCTCAAACCTGCTCACCCGGAACTGCCTTTGGTCTTCATGACCGTACTCACACAAGTAAGTTTAGGTGCATTTTTAGCCCTCTTTTTAGGGCAATTACTATTTAGTTTAGGTTTTAATTTACCTAAGCCAAACTTAGCCATGGCAATACTGGCATTTTTACCAGCTGCCATTGGCTTACCTCTCTCTGCCCTACACTTAGGCAGACCAGGCATGGCGATGATGGCAATGAAAAACTACAAAACCTCATGGCTCTCCCGTGAAGCCATTGCCCTTGGTGCATTTACAGGATTGGCTTCAGTGGTAGCTGCACTCTACTTCTTTGAAGTGAGTGGATTTACACTACTCTTTGTAGAAGCCATTACCCTAGCGGTAGGTATCTACGGTATCTACGCACAGTCGATGATATACCGCATCAAAGCACGCCCAAGTTGGAACAGAAAAGCTACGACTAAAAAATTCTTTGGTTCAGGCTACATCGGATTCTTACTCATTGCCACGACTCTACTTATAGCCAATGGCTCGCAAGGTGTCATGGTACTCCTAGCCATTACCCTGCTTGTAGGTATGCTGCAGGCACTGGTCATACTCGAGGAGGTGATGTTCTACCGTCACCTTGACAAAGAAGATTCACTCTATTACCAATACAACAGAAGCCGTATACTGCTTCAGGAACATTTTGCCAACATCAAGAGATTCAGAGTCTACTCTTTAGGTCTGTTTGCACTGGTTTTGCCTCTTTTGGCTATCTTGTTCACTGCCAGCGGATTGGTAGGCTTGGCCATCACAACGCTCGTCATTGCAACGCTTGGTGCATTTGCATCAGAACTCAGTGGCCGTTACCTGTTCTACCGAACCGTCGTACCACTGGGACTGGCAGGAAATTTCTTTGCCGGTAATCAAAGACATTAGAAAGTCACTAGCCAATACTAGTCCTTTGGAATACGAGTTAGGTAAATAAAAGTTATCTAATTCATTACTTTTAAACTATAATTATAAATTATTTACAATAGGAAGAATTTACATGGGAAATTTTTTGCATAATCTTGATGGAAAACAAAAAATAGCGGCACTAAGTATATTTATCATTGCCATATTAACTATTCTAGGTTTAACGATCAATATAAATGGAAAACTACTAATTAATGTTTCAATTACAATCATATTAATATTAGTAATTACTTTATTGGTACTTTTTAATAAAACGAAAAATACCATAAGATATTTTTCTCTAAGTATAATATTAGGAACAGTAATAATAGTAACAACCCAAAAAAGTCTCATTCAACAATTATTTGATGCTTTTCTTTCTAGTTACTTTCCAAACTATGCTGAAAAATCTAACCTGATTGAAGCACTCCCATATTTAACACAAATTTCAGTGATGATATTTGTACTGGTAGGTGTATTAATAGTTAATTATTTTATGAGAGACAATACAGCGATGGGTCAATTAAAAAAACCTATAGATGAGATTGTTCCAGAAAGTTCAATTAAAGAACAGATACAAAGAGTAATCAGTGCATTGAATGATGATTTGAGAAGTATTGACATAAAAACAAATTGGAGTATTCATAATTTTGTACCTTTAGATGCCGAAGTAGAAGTAAGTACTGGAAATAGAAAGCAGAAAAAAATCACCAACCTTTTAAATGCTATACAGAAATCTGATGATAGACTTTTCTTGGTATTAGGTGATCCTGGCTCTGGAAAAAGTGTATCACTAAGAAAACTTACTAGAGAGTTGGCAGAGGAATCCACTAGAACAGGAAAAATACCTATATATATCAATCTAAAAGAGTGGCATATTGAAGAGGATAGAAAACCTACAGTAGAAGATATTAAAGATTTTGTCCTTCAGAATATTCTAAATAGAGATATTGTAATTACTAAATTTTTCGATAGTTATTTTGATAGACTTTATGAAGAAGGTAGATTATATTTTATTTTTGATTCATTTGATGAAATACCTATGTTACTAAATGAAAGTGAGAATTCAGAACTTATACAACACTATTCTGAAATATTTTTTAAATTTTTAAAAGGCTCTAGAGCAGAGATATCACAAGGAGTTTTAGCCTCACGTATCTTTAGAAAGCCTACAAGAGATTTCCAAGTAAATACTATTTTAGAAATCAGACCTTTTGATGATGAAAAAATTATCAGTATGTTTAAAAACCTTGGCATATTTAATAAAGAGTTACAAATTAAACTCTTTAAAGATAGACATGATTTAGTACCTGTAGCACGTAATCCCTTTACAGCACAACTCATAGCTGATTTTACTGATAAAAATAATGATAGATTACCAACTAATCAAGCAAAAATGTATAATAGTTATATTATTTCTACATTAAAAAGTTGTAATGATAAGATAGAGAGAGCCAATCTAACTGTAGAGAGTATCTTTGAAACGTCTATGGAAATAGCTCAACTAATGTTTGATGAACATGGGTTTGAAATCTCCAAATTAAAACTAGTGGAACATTTTGATAAAGAAAAAATAGAGCATGTAATTAATATTTTACAATTTGCAAGGCTAGGAAGAGTAGGAAATGACGCCAGTAAATTTAGTTTTGTTCATAGAAGATTTGCAGAATATTTTATTGTAGAAAAAATGATTCTTGATGAAGATACTCATATAGATTACAAATCAATTCCAGAAGATTCAAAATGGCGAGATGCATTAGTACTTTATTGTGAAGTCGCTTCTTTTGAGAAAGTTCAAGAAATAGCAAATTTTTGTTGGCAAACTATTGAAACTATTAATAACCCTAAAGATGTAAGAGTAATTCATACAGTAAGGTTTTTAAGAGATGCTTTTAAAAGTAGAAAAGACTGCCTAATTGATTTTGAAGAAGACTTAGCTAAATATATATATAAGCAAATAAATGAAGATAATGAAACCATACAAATTAAATTAGCTGTAGAAAGTGTTGGATTATTAAAATTAGAATATATGGATAAAATTATTGTAAAAGCTTTACAACTTAGAAATTATTGGATAAGTGATACGGCACTAAAATCGTGTAGACATTTACAAAAAGTTAGTGATGACTTAATTATTGGGTTAAAACAATATATATGGTATATGCCGTTCCAAATTTTATTCAGAAACAGAAGAGATATTGATTTCTCTTTTAACTTATCTTCTGCTTTCAAAAATAATTCTATTTATTTGACTGAAAAATTTTATCTACAATTAAGTATAGTGCTTTATGCTACAATATTTATTGTTATTTTCTTATTGATATTATTAACAGAAATAACTATAAAAGATTCAGTTTCAATACTTTTACTATTTCTAACTACCTTAATAATTGCTAAACAAATTTTTGAGCCAAACACTAGGTTAGAAACTCTTAAAGATATAGTTGGGAATAATATAAAAACGGATAAAGATATCAAGAATGATACTTCTAGGAGGAATAGAGTGCTCTTTATTTCCTTAGCCCAATTTCATTTGTTTGCAATTGTAATTGCAATTGTAGACTCTTATAAAAACTTTATTAATACAGATACAAAAATACAAAAATTACTTGAAGTTTCTGAACAATCTAATCTTATTCCTACTTACCTTACCTTCTCTACTATCTTCATACTTATATTTATGTATATTCTCCTATTAAATAAAAATGTCTCAAAAACATTGTTTCAATCATTTATAACAAATGTAAAGGATTTGTTTAAACAACTTATAAGTATCATAAGAGCATTAATATTGGTACTTTTAATAGCTTCAACTGCCATTCCAACATATTTTATTACCAAGTATCTTATAGAAAAAAATACTATATTCTTACTATTTATCAAAGAAATATTTATTTGGGTTAAAGAATATATCTTTATATTTTTGATTATCCCAATAATATTTATTATATATTATCTCAAGATAATAATAACAGATTGGTTTTTAATAAAGAAAGCATACAAAGA
Source organism: Sulfurovum sp. (assembly GCA_027071315.1). Taxonomy (GTDB): domain Bacteria; phylum Campylobacterota; class Campylobacteria; order Campylobacterales; family Sulfurovaceae; genus Sulfurovum. The sequence goes on along the minus strand of JALSUP010000054.1, from coordinate 591 downwards.
TAATTTATCATCAAGAAAGACTATAGAATATTATTACGTGAAACTTAATAATGATTTTATGAAAATAAAACTATTAGACTATATTAATGCAAATTATGATGTTGTTAAAGAGGAATGGAATGATAAAAATATCTTAAAAGTATCATCAAAAAAATCAGATATCTTGTTAGCACAATTAGAAGAAAAGTGGAGAGGTATAGAGAAATGAAAATAATAATTTTATTAAAACAAATTTATAAAATAAACATAAAGAAGGTAACATGAACCTCATACAAAAAGCAAAATCATTCCTCGGCTTCGACATCAAAGAGGAAAAATATGCCCTCGTCGATGACCCCATCTTTGGAAAAGTTTCCAAAGAACAAGCCCCTGACAAATGGGTACGTTCCACCTGTGGTTACTGTGGTGTAGGTTGCGGTATGTACATTGGTGTGAAGAATGGCAAAGCCGTCTACTCCAAAGGTGACCCGCTTCACTCTGTGAACTTTGGAACCCTCTGTCCCAAAGGACTCTCGGAACATAAAATGGTCTATGCCGATTCTCGTGTGCACGAACCACTTATACGTAGAAATGGAGAACTCACCCCTACAA
>JALSUP010000053.1 GCA_027071315.1 Sulfurovum sp. | reverse complement strand
TAAGGATGTAAAATGCAAGAATATGGAATAACAGCATTACAAATGCAACCATCTCTTTTTAAAAAAATGACAATCTCAAAAATTGTTGATAAGCGAAAGCATGAAAATTTAGGATATTTCATATCTGAGAAATATAAAAATATGATTGTTGATGTCATAAAAGAAATTGAAAAAAAAGAAAAAATGGCAAAATTGAAAATATTGAAAAAACATCAAGATCTAGAATTTTTAGAACTTGGAATCGATGATGGGCTTAATATAGAAGTAATGAAGTTGATAAGGTGAGGTCTAAATACCCATGATCAGTAGCCATGGTACTAAAAAAATACATTTTATCTTATAATATCCCATGCAAACGATAAAACAAAAAAACGAACTTGAATACCTTGAAGTCTCTAATGCACTCAGCAGTATTAAAATTGCTTTTCAGGGTGCACATATCTTTGACTTTAGAGTCAAGGGCAAAGCAAAGATGCTCTTTCTGAGCGATACTTCCCATTTTGAAATTGGCAAAGCCATACGTGGGGGTATTCCTATTTGTTGGCCTTGGTTTGGGGTACATGTAAGTGACAGTAACTTGCCTAACCACGGCTTTGCCCGAACCAGTCTTTGGACACACGTGGAAATAGAAGCACTCTCCGAAAGTAAAACAAAGATCGTTTTTTCTTTGGAAAGTTCAGAAGAGAGTTTGAAAATGTGGCCTTATGACTTTGAGCTAACGCTGGAAATCTATATGTCAGACATTTTAGAAGTCTCGCTCATCTCCAAAAACAGAGGAGAAAAAAGTTTCACGCTCACACAGGCTTTGCACACTTATTTGGAAATAGAAGAGATACACGAGGTTGAGGTACAGGGGTTGCGTAACAAACCTTTTTACAACAAGTTAGACAACAGTTTTGATAATGTTGAAAATGAAGAGTTGAAATTTACTACTGAAGTTGACCGGATATATTATGACTTGTCCCAGCCTCTGTTTGTGAAAGATGCCAATCAGAATATAACAGTGGAAACCAAAGGCTCGAACAGTGTGGTGGTATGGAACCCCGGGAGTGAGTATAAAAAAAGTTTTAATGATTTAAGTGCGTATGAAAATATGCTTTGTCTGGAGAGTGCCAACGTCTTTAAAGATGAAATTGAACTTCAGCCCAATGAAGAGCATGTATTAAGAACAATTATTTCTCAGACTTAAACGCTTACTTCGCTCTCTTCACATTCTTTCTGTGTGCCTTAAAACTGTCGGAAAAATCATGTACACCCTCTTTGTTCTTCATGAAGTAGAGGTGTTTTGTTTTGGCAGGTTTGATGGCTGCTTTGATGGCTGAGATGCTGACAGCACCGATGGGGGAGGGTGGCAGGCCCTTGTATTTGTAAGTATTGAAAGTACTGTTGTCATCACGGATGCGTTCGGGGGTGATTTTGACGTGGGAGTATTGACCGTAATTCAAGGTACCGTCCATTTGTAAGCGCATCTTCTTTTTTAGGCGATTGTGAATGACCGAGGAGACCAGAGGCATTTCTTCATTGCTGGCTGCTTCTTTTTGAATGATAGACGCCATGACCAGTACTTTTTGCCACTGCTTTGTGTCATAGTTCCCATAAATTTTTTCAGAGATCTGTCGGTACTTGTTTTCCGACTCACGTACGAGAAAATTCATAAGATGCTTCTCTTTAATACCGTAGGGCACATAGTAAGTGTCCGCATAAATACCTGCTTCCGGGTAGGGTGAGAAGGTTTTGTAGTATTTGTTTAGTTTCTGACTGTCGAGTTTAAGATCTTTGGCAAGGGTTTCAAAAAAGATGACAGAAGTTTCTCCGGGTATAAGTGTGACCTTTTCAATGACCGCCTTGGCATTGGTAAGTTTATAGAGAAAATCGACACGGTTGAGTTCATTTTTACCAATGTGGATCCAGCCACTTTGAGGGGAGCCTAAAAAACGCAGGATATAGCTGTCTATGAAGGAAAGTTCGTAACCTTTTTTAGTCAGTTGTGATATAATATTTCCAATAGAGCCCTGGGGGATAAAGAGCGTTTGCGTTGTCTTCACCGGGATAGTTATGTAGAAGGCCAGAGAGATGATCAAAACCAGTGCAATGTTTTCTGCCCACACGATCCATGTTCTCCATGTGGTATTACGTGATACACTCATTTTTCTGATCGTCCTTTTCTTCGCACTTTTTGCCTGGCTTCTTTACGGTATTCAAACCGATAAACTTACTTTTGGCCAGTATGAAGTTGACGGATTATACATTAAACTCGATAAAAAGCTTACACTTACGGCAGATAAGATCATCATTCCCCAAAGCAAAGAGAAACCCTCTTTTGATAATGTCGATAAAACCTTTGACCGGATCAAAAATCTTTTTACCTATTTTGACTATATCGACCTCAAAGAGATTGATTTCAAGAACAACACCTTTCATTTCCTTTTTACAGACAATGTCCTTTACATTACTTCTAATGACTATGAAGTGGCGGGGAACATTGAGCGCAGAGGACAACGGCTTATTGCAGATGTCTCACTGCTTTATATCAAAAAAGAGAAGATCAACATTGTTGGAAAACTGAAATATTTTCTCAACAAAGACAGACTGGAAACAGAAGGTGCATTTGAAGCCTACAATATTACAGGAAATTTCGCCCTCTATCAGGAAGACGATAAAATTTCTTTTGCAGCTAAAAGTGATGATTTTACTGACTTGAAAACCCTGACGAAGAGACTGCCGGTAAAAGAGGTGATCAAGCCTTGGATCTCAGAGAGGCTGGAAGCTGAAAGCTATAAACTGCACACCTTGGTAGGGAAAGCAAATATTGTCGATAAAAAGTTAAAGCTGGATATTGAGTCTTTGCATGGAAATGCAACCCTTAAAAATGTAAAAATAGATTTTAAAGATAAGTTAGCCCCTGTATTGGCAAAAGAGGTAAGACTGCGTTATGAAAACCGTTCACTCTTTTTTGACCTGGATGCACCGACCTATAAAAAGAGAGACTTGAACGGCAGTAAAGTTTCCATTACAAATATGGGAAAAGGAAAAGTAGCACTCTTAAATCTTGACCTGCATGTTAAAAGTCAGGTAGATGCAACGGTTTCGAAGCTCTTGAAAGCCTATAACGTAGATATACCTGTGACACAAAAAGGTAAGAATGTCTCAGCACATGTGCAGTTGGATGTGCCGTTAAAGAAGACGTCCAAAAGTGCAAAAGAGAAGGCAAATCATAAGGTAAAAGTGATGGTGGATGCACGGCTTCCCAAGGGAGAAGTGACTATCAATAAAACGCTTAAATTCCCTGTATTGGGTGGTAAGGTGAATTATGAAAAGGGGGTGATCACACTTAAAAATATTCAGGTGAAAGAGCGTTGGTATGGCGGAAAGGTCAATGGCCGTATTACACTAAAAAGTAAAGTGGCACAGT
>JALSUP010000052.1 GCA_027071315.1 Sulfurovum sp. | reverse complement strand
TCAGCATAGACGGTTTGGAGATGAGCGTCACTATCAATGAAGAGAACATCTACCAATACGGGCATGCTCATGCCTTTGTGGTGGACTCTGATGTGGAGAATGGGCATGCGGTGAGTGAGTTGGTGCGCGCTATTGAAGTTATAGAGATAACGGAAAGCTATATTAATGAAGAAGAGGCGGAATGTAATGCTATTGTTAATATTGAAAACCCAAGTGCTGAAGAGATAGCTCAAATACGATGGAACATTAATGATAAAGAGATAAACGAATATAATGGAAAAGAGACAATCACACACAACTTGAAAGAGGAAAAGGTCAAAGATATAATGGTTAAAGCGTATGTTGATAGTAAGCCTGAGAAGGCAGCGTTTATTGCTCTTGTGTATGATACAGATGTAGATAAAGATATAGAATTGGAAAAAGATGAAGATAATAAGTAGATTTTTTTTAATCGTGCTGTTAAGTGTTGTCAACGCAGGTGCAGATGAAACAATAGATTTGGATGCCTTTTTGGCATCTATCCCTCAGCCAAAGCAAGAGGAGTCAGGGCTTTGTAAAAACAAGGTCACTACCGACAAAGCCTACCTTGAGTGTTTGGAAGAGAAGGTAAAACAAGACCCAAGTGTCAAGAACATTAACTTTTTAGCCGGTGTCTATATGGTTAAAAAAGATCTACACAAGGCGATAGAGACCTTTAAGATCAATGCGGACAAGGGAGATAAAGAGGCTATCTACAAGATGGCAGGTATTATCAATGAGGGTTTAAAAGAGCACCAGCGCGCTTTTGCTCTGTTTGCAAAGATAAAAGACTATAAAGATAGCACCTGCCAGATGGGAGGGATACTCTCAGTAGTAAAAGATGAGGATGCTTGGTACAGTTTCGCCACAAAATATCTGGCTAAACGCAGGACATTGAACTTTTATGATGATGAGATAGCAAAAGGCAATATAAAAGCCTATGAATGTAAAGGGTTGTACTACATCTCTTTGGGTGAATGGGATGACTATAAAAAGGTAGTGGCACTTTATCAAACGGCTATTGACAAAGGGGATAAAGATGCCCTGTTTTTAATGGGACAGCTCTATTCTTTGTATTATTCTAACCATGTTAAAGCAGAAAAGTTTTACCGCCTTTCCATAGCAGAAGGCAATGCCATGGCGGCTAGAAACTTAGGAAATCATTATGCAAGACGATCAGGAAAAGGGGAAATGCAAAAAGCCATTCCACTATTCATGAAAGCTGTACAACTAGGGGATGTTAAAACGTCTCTTTTCTCCTTGGGTTCTGTGTATGCCTTATCAGAGCAGTTTGAAAAGGCAGAGAAGGTGTGGATACGTGCAGGTGAACTAGGTAATAAACATGGGTATAGTGCTATTGGCTCAATGTATTTAAATAATAAAATGTATAAAAAAGCCGAAGAGAAGTTTCGATTCTGTATCAACAAAGGTAATCTCGACTGTTATGCTTATTTAGGTGGACTATATGAATATCAGTACAATAACTTAGATAAGGCAATAGAGATATTTAAAGAAGGGTATGCAGCGGGAAGCATGATAGCTGCAAATAATTTAGGCGTTTTATATAAAAATAAACTCAATAATTTTGAAGAGGCGAAAAAGTGGTTCTTAAAGGCCATTGCAGGAGGGTACTCTGGTTCGGCTTTTAACCTAGGACACTATTATGACTATACCCTCAATGATGAAAAGCGTGCCATGAAATGGTATAAAAAAGCTTATGAGATAGGTGGCTGTAGTGAAGGTGGTGACAGCGGCTGTGATAGAGCTAAAGAGATTTTAACAGCAAGAGGAGAGATGAAGTGAGTACCACAAATACTAGGAGTCAAGGGCATACGCATTTTAACAAGGACGTGATACTGCATTTTCAATCGTTTCAACATGTTGATGGAAGCGTGAATAGGCAAGACGAACGCACTCGATTTGCTTATGTGGTTGTGAGTGAAGAGGATGCGAAAAAGGTAGCAGGTTCTTTGGATGATGATACTCAGGTTATTGATGCACTAAAACAGAAATATAAAGCTTCCCTCAATAGTGCCATCTCACAAGAGTATAACAAAATCGCTAGAGCCAATCCTTTTTTAATAGACAGATTAACACTATAATGACCCCCAGAATTAGAACCAGTTAAAAGAGATTTCTTATTCCTATAGTAAAATAAAAATAGAGAAAAAAAGGGATAAGAGATGAGTACAAAAAGAAAGACATATAGTGCAGATTTTAAAGCCAAGTTGGTTTTAGAAGTCTTAGAGGGTGAGCGGACTGTTAACGAGATTGCCAGTGCGTATGGGATCATTCCAAAAAATCTGATCAACTGGAAAAAGCAGTTTTTAGAGAATATGAGCCTGGCTTTTGATAAAAGTGCGGTAGTCAAAGAGTACAAAGAAGAGATAGAGACACTGCAACAAGATAAAGACCGTATCGCTAAAAAACTTGGTGAGACGATTGTCGAGAAGGAGTTTCTTGAGGGAAAGCTCGTAAGCTTGGCCTCATCTAAAGAGCGTAAAGTTCTTGTTGATGCCAAGCATGATCTATCATTAAACAAGCAGTGCAAACTCTTACATGTGAGTAAGTCAGTGTTGTACTATAACCCTGTAAAACCATTCAGTACAGATGGTGACTTGAGAGTGTTAGATGCCATTAACAACATCTACTCTGACTTTCCTACTTATGGAAGCAGACGTATCCACGCACAACTCAATAGAGATGGCTATAGCGTTGGTAAGAAGTTCGTTAAGAAGGCGATGAAGTATATGGGTATAGAGGCCTTGTACACGAAGCCTAAGACGACTATGGCCAATAAAGAGCATTACAAGTTCCCTTATCTTTTAAGTGATTTTAGAGATTATGCAGGACGTGTCGTAGTTGAGATGACAAATCAAGTGTGGAGTACCGATATCACCTATATCAAGCTGGGCAAAGGCTTTGTCTATTTGGCAGCGATCATCGATTGGCATTCGAAGAAGATTCTTTCCTGGAAACTCTCCAATACGATGGATGTCTCATTGACCACCAGCGTTTTAAAAGAGGCCTTGGCACTTTATCCAAAACCAGAGATCTTCAATACAGATCAGGGAAGCCAGTACACTTCAAGAGTACATACTGAGATCTTGAAACGTCACGGTATCAAGATCTCAATGGATGGAAAAGGAAGAGCGACAGACAATATCTGTATTGAGCGTTTTTGGAGAAGTATCAAATATGAAGAGATCTATCTCAATGAGTACAAAAACATAAAAGTGCTTCATGCTGCTATCAAACAATATATAGAACTATATAATAAACGACGCTTGCACTCAGCCCTTGGCTACCAAACACCAAATGAAGTCTATTATCAGGCTAGTAATAATTCTGACTCTAAAGGAGTAAAACTGCTACCACAGGTATCATAGAGAGGTGGAATA
>JALSUP010000051.1 GCA_027071315.1 Sulfurovum sp. | reverse complement strand
AGCAATTATGGAAGAAAAATATGGAAAAATAACTATTTTATCGGGAATATTGGCGCTATAATTTTTTTAAATTGAAAACTGATAAAACAGGAAGGCTGGAGAAGTATTTTTAGAGGTTCCCTTAATACATATCATAATCTATAGGTCAGATATTAAACTACTTTGGGTATACTCTCGAAAATTATAACTGGGAGAGTTTATGTCCGAATTAAAAAAGTTCCGTATCATTAATAAGATCGAGGGTATTTCATACCTTATATTACTCTTTGTCGCCATGCCGCTCAAGTACAGCTTCGGCTACCCCATTGCCACTAAAATCGTAGGATCCATACATGGGGTACTGGTATTCACGTTTCTATACCAGATCTATGAAGCCAAAAAAGAGGCCGGCTTTACACTCAAAGAGACTGCATTCTATACCCTCTTGTCACTCATCCCTTTTGGTTCTTTTTATACCGATAAACTACTGCTTAAAAAGATCACTGCTGCATAACGTATTGATTTTGCTGCAAAGACCAGCAGTGTAAAATATCTGAAGTCATACTTCAACACACCTGCTATAAAGGTCAAAGGGTCACCGATGATCGGTACCCAGGACAAAAGCAGTGTCCATCCCCCATATTTGGCAAATGATATTTTTGCTTTGTTCATATTTTTTGCTGACAAATACCCTTTTTTTTCCAAATAGACTTCTCCCTTTAGTCCCAACCAATAATTAAGCATAGAACCTAAAGTATTACCTGTGCTGGCAAAGAGCCAAAGTAAAAAAAGAGAATAATTTTGTGAGACATCATAAAGAAGTAAGGCTTCAGAGCCAAGCGGAAGCAGCGTTGCCGATAGGAATGCAACGGTAAAGAGGGTAATGTAAACCATTAGAGTATGGTGAAGACGATCTCGTTGCTTTTAACCATAGCCACTTTCCCCTGGCAGGCTAAAGAGGGTAAAGAGATGTAGTTGTCTATCACTTTTGCCTGATGGTAATGCCCTTCGATCACACAGTCAACACCTTCGTAATGTAAAAGTATCTTTTTGACCCTTTCCTGAAAACCGACAAAGGTAAAGCAGATATGTTTTTGTGCGAGTTTCTTCATGCGGTGGTCAATGATAACTTTTTCAAAAGGCTTTAAGAGCTGCAGTGTTGTTTTGTTACGAAGTATTTGACAGTAAAGGTCATAGCCAAAACCTGTGGCATATTTATCACCATGGGAGATGGCTACTTTTTTGTTTTGCCAGTCAAAAGTAACGGGTTGAACATCTCTGTCATAGACATGAATATGAGGGAAAAGTTCTTTTAAACAGAAGTCATGGTTGCCTTCAAAATAGTGGATCTCTATTTTTTTGGAAAGTTTTTGTAAAAGTGTTATGGCTTCTTCTGCGAAGGTTTGGATGTAGTCATTGTATCCGAAAAGGAGATCGAAGTTGTCTCCCATGAGGAAGAGTTGGGAGACTTCTATCGTATTGCTATCTAACTTTTTAAGGAGTGTTAGGAATTCCTGACCGTGATGGGGGTAGTGGGAATCCGCTATAAAGAGTGCATTTTCTTTTATTTCAGTCAAATTCACTCCTCTCTCCTCCATTAATTGCTCTACCTGTTGTGGCGAACGCCCCTGAAAGCGGAGCGATTCGAGAGACACAACGATTTTTTGCTTCGTTTTTTCTAAAAAAATGAAGAGAGAAACAACGCCTCAATTCAAATAAAAGGAAATCTTTGAGAAATTTTCCAATCATGGTTTTCAGTGTTGTGAGGGCACAACACCCTACAGTATCAAAATAGAATTACAGCCATTATCATTCTTACGGCACGTAGGAAATTATCGGCAGTCCCAATCCCTCTTCAAATCCGCACATGAGGTTTGCACAGGCCAAAGCCTGAGAACTTGCACCCCTCAAAAGATTATCAATTGCAGAATTCACAAACAAGCCATTGCCGTTCTTCGCAGCAAAAATGTCACAAAAATGTGTCCCCGCTGTACTTTTTATGTTCACAGGTGTTTCACGGATACGGATGAACGGATCATTCTTATAATGTTCTTTCAAGACTTCCAGAGGATCAATATCCAGATCTTTCAGCGTCGCATAGACAGAGACCAACTCACCACGCGTGGCAGGAATGAGATGCGGTACGAAATTGACATTCATTTTGGCACCGTGTACCTTTTCTATCTTCTCTGCAATTTCAGGTGCATGACGGTGTTTAAGCGGGTTGTAGGCAAAGATGTTGTCATTCACAGCCACAAAGTGTGTGGTTTCCGAGAGTTTTTTACCTGCCCCGCTTACACCAGACTTCGCATCTACAAAAAGGGGTGCCGAAGTGTCAATGTAGGGAATGAAAGGCAAAATACCCAACAATGTAGCTGTCGGGTAACACCCCGGACCTGCTGCCAAATTCGTATTTTTCAACTCATCACGGTAATACTCAATGAGCCCATAGACCGCTTCATCCAGATGCGCTTTGTCTTCATGTTCACAATAGTGTGCTTCATAGGCATCAAGTTCCAAACGGTAGTCTGCCGAAAGGTCAACCACTTTCACACCTTTTTCCAAAAGCTCTTTTGCAAAACCCATGGAGGCTTTATGCGGCAGGGCAAGAAAAACCAGGTCACATTTTTCAGCAACATCTGAGGCATCTGCTTTGTCTACAGCGAGAGAAATAACATCTACCAAAGAGGGGTGTAACTGATCTATGGTGGTATCTCCCTGCGTGGTTGCAAGGTAGGTCAGGGTAAATCTCGGGTGAGTTACCAACATTTTTACCAGTTCAAGTCCTGTGTATCCGCTTGCACCTACAACACCTACATTTACCATGCTCACTCCTTTGTTTTTCTTAGTCTAAATTAATTTCCACATATGACACCTCTTCAATGTCATATACTTTCTTACCTGTTGGCAAGACAAGTTCTACTTCATCACCCTCTTCTTTTCCTAAAAGTGCTCTCGCCATCGGGGAAAGAATAGAGATCAATCCTTTGGAAGGGTTCGACTCCTGTCCCCCAACAATGGTATAGGTAATCACTTCATCTGTCTCTTGATCGATCATTTCAACCGTGGAACCAAAACTGACACGCTCATGTGCAAGTGTTGAAGGCTCTATGACTTGTGCTCGTCCTACCACATCTGTTAACTCGGTAATACGCGCTTCCATGAGTCCCTGCTCATCTTTGGCAGCATGATATTCTGCATTTTCTTTAAGGTCACCCTGCGCTCTTGCTTCATCTATAATAGCAGCAATGATCCCACGTTCATGGGTTTTTAACTGTTCCAACTCTTCTGAAAGTTTGACATAGGTTGATCTTAACATCGGCTCTTTTTGCACGATCTATCCTTTAAAATGACTGGTTTATTTTTAATTGAGGATATTATACCAAAACATACATGTTTCTTTAGAAAAAGGTTATAATAGTGCTAAAATAATCCTATAAAGAATATTATCATGAAGAAAATATTGATCACCAACGATGACGGCTTTGAGTCCAAAGCTCTCCATGCCCTCGCCGAAGCACTTCGAACATTGGGTCACGTAACCATCGTAGCTCCTACCACCGAGAAGTCCGCCTGCAGCCATTCACTCACACTCACCCGCCCACTGCACTTTGTTGAACTAGAAAAAGATTTCTACAAACTCGATGACGGTACCCCGACCGACTGTGTCTTTCTAGCTCTCAACAAACTTTTTGATGAGAATAACAAACCCGACCTTGTCGTCTCCGGCATCAACATCGGTGCCAATATGGGTGAGGACATCACTTACTCCGGTACAGCTGCGGGTGCAATGGAAGCAGTACTGCAGGGCATTCCCGCCATTGCCATCTCTCAAGTCTACAGCAATGACAAAGCAAGCATAGAAGCCCATGGCTACACACTGGCACAGGAGAGCATTGTCACGCTGGTCAAAAAGATCTTCGAGGGAGAGTTCCCGCTTCCAGAACGTAAATTCCTCAATGTCAACATTCCTCCGGTTCCTTCCGAAGCATGCAAAGGCTTCAAAGTCACACGTGCAGGGAACAAACAGTACGGCTTCCATGCCGAAGTGCACCACAACCCCAGAGGTCTGGAGTACTACTGGATAGGACTTCCAAAACTCGAATGGCTCAACACCAAAGGTCACACCACAGACTTTGAAGCAGTTTCTGACGGCTACGTCTCCGTTACCCCCATTCACCTTGACATGACTTCCCATGATGACATTAGTACATTAGAAGGCTGGCTCTAGCATGCGCTTCGAACGTTGCCGTATGCTCTTTGGAGAAGAAGATTTTCAAAAGATCCAAAAGTCCAAGATCCTCATACTCGGTGTAGGCGGTGTAGGCTCTTACGCTCTGGACTGTCTCTACCGTTCCGGAGTGACGGACATTACCATACTGGACTATGATACCTTTGACGAAACCAACAGAAACAGACAGATAGGCTCCGATGCCGTAGGTGAAATCAAAGTAGAAGCACTGGAAAAACTCTACCCCGGTGTCAAGACCATCAACCAACAAATGGACATGGCCTGGGTAGCAGCGTTTGATTTTGAGCCCTATGACATTGTCATTGATGCAGCAGACACCACAAAAGTCAAAATAGAAGTCGCCAAAAAATGTTTTAAAAAGCTCATCATGGCTTTAGGTTCAGCCAAACGTTATGATGCCAATAAAATAGAAGTGGCTTCCATCTGGAAAACACATGGGGATGCACTGGCAAGAAAAATCCGTAATGAGTTAAAGAAAGCAAAGTTCGATCGTAATTTTACGGTGGTCTTTTCACCTGAAGAAGATAAGTGTAAAGAGAAAGGTTCATGTGTGGCTGTGACGGGAGCGGTTGGTTTGACCGTTTGCTCTGAAACAATTAAACGTATTTTGAAATAACCATTGTTAGTTTAAGTTCCGCGTAGGGTGCGTAGACACGCACCTAAACATCTACTTCCCCATCTTCCTGTTTCTGGCTGCAGCAATTGTCAGGATGAACAATCCGGCGATGCCGTAATAGACCCACATAGGGATCGGAACAGGGTCACCGGCTGCGTAAGAGTGTAAGCCTGAAAGGTAATAGTTCACTCCGAAGTAAGTCATAAGAACCGATGAATAGGCCCAGGCAGCTGCCACGTTGAAGGCAAAGGTGGACTTGAGTGCCGGAATGAACCGCATGTGCAATACCGAAGCATAGATGAGGATGGTCACCGCTGCCCAGGTCTCTTTGGAGTCCCAACCCCAGTAGCGTCCCCAGGACTCGTTCGCCCAGACACCACCAAGGAAGTTACCGACCGTCAGGAGCATAAGACCGATGATGAGTCCCATCTCTGCGAGGTTGGTCAACTCTTTAATGGAACGGTCCATATTTTCATTACCGTTCTTTCCTCTTAAGATGAAAAGTATCAGAACGAGAAGAGACAAGATGGAACCCAGTCCGAGGAAACCGTCACCGGAGATGATGGTCGCCACATGGATCATAAGCCAGTAGGACTTCAATACCGGTACCAGGTTGGTGATCTCCGGGTTAATGAAGTTCATGTGTGCCACAGCCATGGTAATACCGGCAAGCAGTGCGGTTCCGGCCAAAGCGAACGGTGAATTCTTTGCCAGGACGATCCCTGCCAGTACCGTTGCCCCGGCAATGAATACAATGGACTCATAGGCATTTGACCATGGCGCATGTCCTGCAATATACCAGCGGATACCCATACCTACGACCTGGGCCGTGAAGGCTAACAGTAAAACTGCCCAGGAGATGCGCATGACCCACTTCATAGAGAAGCTTGGTTTGATCACATTAATAAACGCAAAGATCAGTAAAATAAGACCCAGGAACAGATACACCGGTACCAGTTTGCCAAAAAGCCCCAGCTTGTTGTACCAGATCTCCATCTCAATATGTTTTGCACTTGGAAGCACTGCTGCACCATAGGTTTTCTGATACTTCTTAATGCCTCTGAGTGCAAGGTCTGCATTATCCCATTTTCCGTCTTTTACAGCCTGACCGACCATGATGAAATAGGCGGAGATGCTCATTTTTACCTTCTCGACATCTTCTTTGTTGAAAGACTTGAGTGCATCCATTGGTGCATACCATTTGTTGTTGGCATCGTTCGGCTTAGGGAAGATACGCATCAACGTACCCTGATAAGCCATGTAGGAGACATTGACCCGTTCATCTATTTTAATGAGTTCTTTGTCATATTGTGATTTTTCAAGAGGTTTTTTTCTGCTTGATTCCGTCACCTGATTGTAGAGTTTATAGCTATTGTCCTTCTTGTTGAAGAAATCAGAGAATTTAGCATATTTGGTATCTTCCGGAAGACCAAGATCGAGAGCGATCTTCTTATGCCCTATTTTGATCATAGGGACATTCTGGTAAAGTTCCGGCTGCATGATCATACCCAGGAACATTTGATTTGGCTCTATGTGATACATAGAAGATTTACCCGTGATCTTGGAAACAACATCATGGGCAATGGTATCCATAGGTTTCATACGGCCCTGATGATCCTGAACAGCAAGGGTCCCGAACCTTTCTGCATGGCCTGCATCATAAGCGGAGATCTGTTTTTGCAATGCTGCATCAAGTGTCGGTGTAGCGGCATCTGCCTGCTGGGGAGCAAAGGCTAACAAGAGTGCGACAAGTGCAGCAGCGGCACCCTTTTGAAGTTTTCTGGCACCCTTCAAGAGTTTTTGAAATCTCCCATTGGGGATGAACAGACTCCAGATCATACCCAGCGCCAGTAAAATATAACCAATATAAGTCGGCCATGTTCCCGGATCGTGGTTGACTGAAAGGATGGTTCCTTTTTCATCCGGGTCATAAGAGGACTGGAAGAATCGATAGTTTCTATGGTCAAGAATATGGTTCATATAAATTCTATAGGGCATGGTAAGGTTCTCTTCTTTGTCAATGAGTATCACGTCTGAGGCATACGAGGAAGGGGTCATGGAACCCGGGTAACGTTCCAGTTCAAAATCTACCAATTTAATCGAGAACGGAAGTTCAATGATCTTCGCACCGATACGCATAGAGATATCGACACCATCAAGTAGCAAGTGCCTCAACTCACCGGTCTGTCCTTTAAAGACTTTAAAGGTTTCTACTTTTGATTTGTCACCCACAGAGACCTTCAACTGTATGAATTCCGCTTTTCCGGACTTGGTTTTAAGGTCATGGGAAACCGTTTTCAAAAGGGCTTTTTCATGAATAGCCTTTAATACAACAGCATTGGAGCCGAACTGATAAAGTGTACGTGTATGCAGGACATTGTCCCCGGACTTTAACTCTCCTGACTTTTTGGTATTCATATCAAGTGTATTGAGAATATACGGAAACGTGACATGCAGTTCTCCCGTCTCGTCACTAATGTTAAAAGTCGGTTTGTCCGCCAAAGTCTTTTTGGCATCATAGGCAACGTAGAACGTACCGAAATCTTTGATCTTTCCCGGTTCAAAAAAGTGCATCTTTCCTTTTCCGTTCGCAGAGATCTTCATCTCAAGCAGTTTGGAACCTTTTGGATCAGCGACTGCCTGCTCTTCAAAAGTAGGCAAATATTTGAGCAGTTCTATTTTGACTTCTTTGTCGCCTGCTTTCAGTGTTTCAGAAAGAGTGTTCTTCGTCATAGTGGAGAAATAGAGCGGTTTTTCAAATGAGACATTCCGGTCTCCGTTCTGTGCAAAGACTTCAAGGGTTTTGACATCGGAGACCATCACATTTGACTCCTGCCCCTCACGAATATGCATGATCCCCTCATAACCGATATAGCGTGTAACCAGTGCGCCAAGTGCTATGATGATAAAAGAGAAGTGGAAAAGAAAAACGGGAAATTTGTTTTTGTAACTTTTGTATTTGATGATCTGGTAGACCAGTATTGCAATAAAGTAGGCTAAAAAGAGTTCAAACCACTTTGCTTTATAGATAAGTGCTCTTGCTGTCTGCGTACCATAATCGTTTTCTATAAAGGTTGCAGCCCCTACAAAAACACCGAAAAGAAACAGCATGAGTACTGCCATTTTCATTGATAAAATTCGTTTTAACATCGTCCAAAACCCTTTGTGCTTAATAAAAAGCGATTATATCGGATGTATGTTAACGTTCTGTTAATTTTCCTTTTGAGAGGCTATATTGGAGCATTTTCCTACTTTAACTCACCCCAGCTGTCACCGACTGACACGGAACACTCCAATGGCACTTCAAGTTCCAGGACATTCTCCATGATATGCACAAAGCGTCTGGCCGTCTCCTCCACCTTCTCTTCTCTGATCTCAAAGATCAGTTCATCATGGATCTGAAGCAGCATAAAGGCATCGAGTGATTCATCCTCTATCATACTGTCTATCTGGTTCATAGAAAGCTTTATGAGGTCAGCCGCCGAGCCCTGGAAGACGGTATTGACCGACTCACGCATGTAGGCTGCTTTTTGCATACCGTTCGCCGCTTCATAGTCGAAGATACGTCTGCGTTTTAAAATGGTCTCCACATAGCCGTCGATCTTCACTCTCTCCTGTATCCCTTCAAGAAAATTCTTGACTGTCGGGAATGAGGCAAAATAGTTGGCAATGATCTCTTTGGCTTCGGAAGAAGTGATACCCAATTCGTCCGAGAGTTTTTTAGGACCCATGCCGTAAAGCAGTCCAAAGTTCACAGACTTGGCAAAGTTACGTTTCTCTTTGGCCTTCTCTTCTCCGAACAAAATGGTTGAAGTGGCCAGGTGAATGTCCACACCCTCGTTAAAGGCTTTGAGCAAAGCAGCATCTTTGGAGAAGTGTGCCAGGAGCCGAAGTTCTATCTGCGAGTAGTCAATACTCACCAGTTTATAGCCCTCTTTGGCGACAAAGGCTTCTCTGACTGAACGTCCCAGGGCAGAACGTACAGGAATATTCTGCAGGTTCGGATCTCTTGATGACAAACGTCCTGTGGCTGTTCCCGTCTGAACAAAAGAGGTATAAATGCGGCTCTGTTCATCTTTTTTAGCCAGTTTCAGGAGCGGGTCGACGTAGGTTGAGAGGATCTTCTGATACTCTCTGTATTCAAGGATCTTTCCGATAACGGCATGTTCCCCTTTAAGCGACTGAAGTACAGCTTCATTGGTGCTGTACCCTGTTTTGGTCTTTTTACCGCCTTTGAGTCCCAGTTGCTGAAAGAGTACCACACCCAGTTGCTGCGTCGACTTGATATTGAACTCGGAACCTGTCAGCGCATAGATCTCTTCCGTTAATGTTGTCAAGTCTGCACTTAACGTTTTTTGTAAGGCATGAAGTTTTTCCTGATCGACCTTAATCCCCAGACGCTCCATTCTGATCAATACATTGATAAAAGGATATTCCACATTTTTTGCCTCTTTCAAGAGATGTGTCAAAGAGGAAAGCTCCATCTTCTTTTTTATCGCTCCGTAAAGCATGAAGGTCATCCAGGCATCTTCTGCTGCGTAAAAAGTGGCATCGGGTATGGCCACATGAGAGAAGTTCTCCCCTTTTTTGACCATCTCTTTAAAAGGTTTCATCTCATACTTGAAGTATTTCTTTGCCAGAGCATCCAAACCTACTTTGGAACCCGGGTCTGAGAGCCAGGCCATGATCATGGTATCGGCAAAGGGTTCTATTTCTTTAAAGCCGTACTGGTTGTAGAGTAGAGAGAAGTCAAATTTCAGATTTTGTCCAACAACGTCATGCTCTAAAAGTGTTTGAAGTGCCTCCTTGGCATCTTCAATACTTACCTGTTCTTCTACACCCAAATAGTTATGTCCTATGGGTACATAGTATGCTTTGTCGGTAGAGGTACAGAAAGAGAAACCGACCATTCTCTCTTTTTTGGTATCGAGCCCGGTCGTTTCCGTATCAAAGGCAACAAGTGCCTCTTTGCCCAGTCCGTCAATGACAGTATGAAGCTTCTCTTTACTGTCCAAAGTAACTGCTTCAAAGGTCAATGCCGGTTTTTTCACTTCAGGCTCACGTTCACAGTCTATCAGTTCATCTTCATCCATACCTACTTTGGCCTTTCGAATGGCCTGTTTCATTTCGTACTGTTCAAAGTCGTCGATGAGACAGGTGAGATAATTCTTGTCTTCAAAGACAAAACTCTCTACATCAATGTCTTTAAAGACATCTGTTTTCATGGTGACCAGTTCACGTGAAAGAAAAGCCATCTCTTTACTCTCTAAAAGCAGTTTCTGTATGCGTGGCGTACCGCAATTTTCAATGTCATCATAAATGGCTTCAAGGGTATGGTACTTGTTAATGAGCTTGGAGGCCCCTACTTTTCCTATGCCTTTGACACCGGGAACATTGTCTGAAGAGTCGCCTAAAATGGCCTGAAAGTTAATGAAGTCTTTCGGGTGCACACCAAACTTGTCTATGCAGGTCTGTTCATTGACCACGGCACGTTTCACCGAGTCATACATTTCCACTTTACCGTCTTCTATCATCTGGTAGAGGTCTTTGTCATGTGAGACAATACGTACTTTCAAGCCTCTCTCTTTGGCGAACTTGGTTACCGTTGTAATGACATCATCTGCCTCATAGCCTTCACGGGACAAATTCGCAAAACCCATCTGTTCTATCCACTCTATGGCAACAGGGAGTTGTTTGACCAGGTCTTCCGGAGCGGGGTCTCTGTTCGCTTTGTATTCAGGGTAAATGTCATTACGAAAGGTTTTGCCCTTTGCATCCAGCGCAAAAACCAGATAATCTGTGGCATGATCACGGTGTAAAGAGTCCACAAGATTGGCAAAACCAGTCAGCAATCCTGTAGGGAATCCTTGTGAATTACGTAAAGGCGGAAGCGCAAAATATGAACGAAAGAAGAAGCCGAATGTGTCTATAATGGTAATTGTTTTCAATGAGAAACCTGATTTTTTCTTTATTCTAGCCAATTCTCTGTTAGAAATGAGAATACATTTTTATAATAATCTATAGTGATGTTTATGTTTCAGTTTTTTGATAGTAAAAAAAGAATAAAATACACTTAACAAGATAAAAGGATACATTATCAGACAGGCAGAAACATTTGGACAGCAGAAAGTCAATCTTCAGAGTACCCCTCTTTTCTTTCCTTACGGATTTGAAAAGATCTTTTTCCTTATCTATTTTATCACACTGCCCTATTTAACCGGATTGCTTTTCCTCTTTTTCTACGTAGCGAAAGGTCAGATAGCCTTATTTAACTCTATCAATGGAGCATATTCATTTATCTGGAACTGGGCAATAGGGTATGAGATACTTGCGGCGATCATTTTGCTGCTTATTTTCAAGTCTGCGCTTGACTACAGTAGACGTGCCCGTCATGGAGGGCATGTCAGACGTTTCCAACGTCCTTAGCCCACCCTTTACCTTAGCCAAGTTCTTTGGCTAAATACTCACCTGTGTACGACCCGCTCTCTTTATACTCTTTGGCTAACTTCTCCGGTGAACCCGTCGCGATAATGAGTCCCCCTTTGTTTCCGCCTTCGGGTCCCATGTCTATGATGTAGTCTGCATTCTTCACCATGTCGAGGTTATGTTCAATCACCACGACAGAGTTACCCAACTCAACTAAATGGTGCAGTACGCCTGTCAGTCTGTCCACATCTGCAAAGTGCAGTCCCGTGGTCGGTTCATCTAAAATGTACAGGGTTTTTCCTGTGTCTTTGCGGCTCAACTCTTTGGAGAGTTTAATACGCTGTGCCTCACCACCCGAAAGTGTGGTAGCATTTTGACCTAAAGTAATGTAGTCAAGTCCCACATCTGTCAGGGTTTTAAGCTTAATGGCAATGGCAGGAATGGCTTTAAAGAACGCCAAAGCTTCACCGACCGGCATTGCCAGCACATCGGCAATAGACTTCCCTTTATAGAGTACTTCTCTCGTCTGTGCATTGTAACGTGTCCCGTCACAGGTATCACAGCTTACCAGTACATCGGGGAGGAAGTGCATCTCAATTTTGATCTGCCCGTCTCCCTGACACTTCTCACAGCGTCCGCCTTTGACGTTAAAAGAGA
>JALSUP010000050.1 GCA_027071315.1 Sulfurovum sp. | reverse complement strand
ACAAGCGTTGATAATCCACAAACAGACCCCAACCTTTTTCTTGATCTGCCTGTCCGTCAAATCCTTCTGGATAATAGACATTTCTATCATAGTCATCTCTCATATCAGAAAGATCATATTCCAGTCCCAATCCTGCAGAGAATCCATTGTCATCAATAGAAGCGTTGAGTTTCCCAGAAGTTTTTGTCTGTGTCCAACCATAACCTAAAAGTCCATAGAGATTAAAGTTTTTATTAAATGGTAACATCGGCTTTACAAAAAGTCCAAAATGTTCTAATTGTTGTCCATACAGTTGACCTTCATCCCAAAATGTTCCTATATATCGTGCCTCAAGCCCTATATATTGATTCCATTCATACCCTAATCTAATCATTCCACCATACGTTACATCTTCATAATTAGATTCATAATAACGTCCAGCAACAAACCCTGCACCTATATACACAGGTATAGCAGCATGTTTCACGGGTACAGGTTCGACAGGAACCACCGGCATAATATCTCCACCAGCATAACTCAAAGTCTGCAATGTTGTAATTATAGGTATTAAAAGTAACCGTTTATGCTTCATTTTTATTTTATTTCCTTCTCTACTAACATATTCTCTTCTTCTTTTCTTACATAGTATAAGCCAAGTAAACTCGTTAAGAGTATCATCAGCATTATACTAAACTTACCTAAAGCATCTCCATTATCGGATCGTTTATTGCCATCCACATTTAAAGTAAAGGTCTTGGTCACCGTATCACCATTGCTATCTACGATAGTATAGGTAAAACTATCAGGACCACTGTACCCAGTCTCTGGCACATAACGCAAGAGGTCATCCGTTCCATCATCTGGTGTACCGCCATCATCGAGTGTTATTGTACCATGTGCAGGTTGTGTAAAGGAGACAAGGCTTCCTCCATCTGAAAGAGGATCAATCGTAATACCCTCTGCCCCTACATCATTGTTCTGTACCTGTACTTTTACTGTTTCTGTAATCACTCTGCCTGTACTATCTGTATAGGTATACGTAAATTCATCCAGACCACTAAATCCTGCCTCTGGTACATATCTTAAGATATCATCTGTTGAATCATTTGGTGTGCCTCCATCATCTAGATAGACAGCACCATGTGCACCTTGGCTGTATCCTATCAAGCTATCTCCTGCGGAGAGAGGACTAATAGTGATACCATCTGGTCCTGACACATTTGGCGTAGGATTTGGTGTCGGCGTTGGTGTTGGCGTTGGCGTCGGCGTTGGCGTCGGATTAGCTATCTTAGTAGGATCACCATTTGGTGTACTTGCAGGGTCATCCGTTTTCACACTTTTATTATAATCCACACTACCATCCCCATCTTGATCCCAGTATGCCAATCCTTGGTTTTCTACAGCATTTATAGCTGCAGATACTGTTGTACGGAAGGTAATCACTACTTCATTATCTGCTGTAGCTTCTGTATGCTTACCAAAATCTGGGGCAATATTACCATTCCAGATGACTGTTCTTGTTGCTGCATCATAGTAACATCCTGTTGCATTGGCGTCAGTGGTTGAATTACCCTCTGCAACACAACTCAACGTTCCTGTCACAAATGTCACATCAGTCACCAGTGGATCTTCCACATGCATGTTCATTGCTGCGGCATTACCATCATTTATCCATACCATCTTCCATTCTACTTCTGGCCATCCTCCAGCATTGGCTATTTTTGTGGCACTTGGTGGATCAAAGACATGAGATGCCGGAGGTGGTGGGGAAACTGGATTTCTTGGATCACAAGGTACTAGATTTGATGGATAAGTTAAAATCACCGAACTGTTTGGATTTACAGAGAATTCAACTGTTACATTAGCATCACTTCCATCTGCATTCCATCTACGACGATCACTCAAGTCTTTTGTATATGTACCATCACCATTATTGATCCAACCTGGCCAATCCACTCCTTGTCCCGATCCATCAATGGATGCACCTATCCACAGGTGGTGTGTATCATTTAAATCTAATCCTGATTCTATTGCTAATACTGTTCCATCACTGTCTTTCCATGTAAGTGTTGCTGTTTTGCCTACTGGATCAACTCCAATCAATGATATATCATAGCTTACATATGCTATATCATTTTCACAGAATGCATTTGGTGTTACATTTAGCTCTTTTGGGGCAAATCCATCTGTATCTGTACCACTTCCACCTACAGGTACGTTCACGATTGTAGGATCGGTTCCTTCTATCTGATAAAGTTCAAAGTCAATATCACTCTGTTCAATATCAACAAGCACATTACCTGGTGCTACGGTGGTATTGTACTCCCCATTAGCATCCGTAATCAGTGTCTGAATATTACTATTGCTATCTGTAATTGTCACATGCACACCCGCGATACCTGTCTCATTTCCATCTTGTGTGCCATTACTATTGGTATCTTCATACACCACACCTGTGATATATGATGGTGTAGTACTTGGTTTATAACCATCTATATCTGTTGCTGTGCCTCCTGCTGGTACTGTCACAATGGTTGGATTACTTCCATCTGTTTGTATACTCCCTGATGGAAGGGTATTTGTATCTACGGTAATATTTGCATCACCTGCTGGTACACCTACACTATAACTTCCGTTAGCGTCAGTAATCACTGTTTGTGTATTCCCTGTGCTGTCTGTAATCTCTACAGTCACGCCTGAAATACTTGGTTCACCTGCATCTTGTGTACCATTTCCATTCGTATCTTCATACACGGTTCCATTAATATCACCACTGAGTGCTGCAGGGACATACCCATCTATATCTGTGGCAGTACCTCCATCTGGTACAGTCACTGTTGTTGGATTATTTCCATCTGTTTGTGTACTGCCTCCTGGGAGTGTGCTTGTATCTACAATGATATTCACATTACCTGCTGGTACGGTCGCTGTATATTCTCCATTAGCATCTGTGGTTAGTGCTTGTGTACCATTTGCCTCATCAACGACAGTTACTATTACACCTGCGATACCTGGCTCTCCTGCATCTTGTGTACCATTACCATTCGTATCTTCATATACCGTTCCGTTTACATCACCTACGGATGCTGGTGGTTCAAAGCCATCTACATCTGTCACGATACCACCAGCGGGTACAGTCACGGTTGTTGGGTTACTTCCTTGCGTTTGTGTACTGCCTCCTGCAAGACTACTTGTATCTACAGTGATATTTGCATCACCTACTGGTACTTTTTGTACGTAGTTACCATTGGCATCTGTGGTCACATTATGTTCTGTACCAAGCCCATCTGTAATCGTCACAGCAACACCTGACAATCCTGGTTCACCTGCATCTTGTATACCATTACCATTCGTATCTGCATACACGGTTCCTGCTACGGTTCCCGCCTCTGGATAATCAATTGTGACAGTCGCTGTATCTTTGTTTCCAGACGTATCTTCTACACTATAGGTAATTGGTGTAGGGTCTCCTGTAAATCCTG
>JALSUP010000049.1 GCA_027071315.1 Sulfurovum sp. | reverse complement strand
TTTGCTCCATGACGACCACGGTGATCGGGTCACCTTCATGATAGCGTTCGTTCAGGTTGTTGACACGCTCTTTGGCGACTTTTGAAATATGCAGCAAAGCATCAAAACCGTCCGGCATTTCAACAAAAAGACCAAAGTCTACGATCTTCTTGATCTTACCTTCATAGCTTTTGCCTACTTCATAGTTCATCTGCTTGCGTACCGGGGCATCTGCGATATTTTTGATGTGTTCTTTGGCTGCGGCTACTTTCTCTTTGTCTTCCCCTGAAAGTTTGACACCGCCTTCATCTCTGTCAATATCAATGCTGACTTCGAACTTTTCAATAATGTCACGAATGGTCGCACCGGCTTTACCGATGATGTCTCCGATCTTGCTTGGGTTGATCATAAAGTGTTCTGTACTTGGCAGGGCACCACTCTCGACAATGCTCGCTTCCGCTTCTTCCATAATGTCAAGAATATGGTTTTTACCTCTGCTCGCCTGGGTCAGTGCCTCTTTCAGAACTTCAAGGTCAATACCGCCCAGCTTGATATCCATTTGCAAAGCGGTGATACCTTTTTTGGTTCCGGCAATTTTAAAGTCCATATCACCGTCATGGTCTTCCAGTCCCATAATGTCTGAAAGTACGGCATGCTGACCGTTTTCAGAGACAAGTCCCATGGCAATACCGGCGACCAGAGAGACCATGTCAACCTCTGCTGAACGTAACGCCAGAGACCCGCCGCAGATGGTTGCCATGGAAGAGGAACCGTTACTCTCCAGAATTTCAGAGACCAGACGGATGGTACCGTCATAATTCAACGGAATCGCAGGCTCCAAAGCTCTTTTTCCAAGGTTACCGTGACCCAGCTCTCTGCGTCCCGGTGCGCCGATATATTTGGCTTCACCCACAGAGTAGCCCGGGAAGTTGTAATGCACCATAAAGTTCTCGGACTGAGAGTGTTTCTCTGTAATGAGTTCATACATTTGTCCATCTTTTTTGTCACCCAGCGTGGCAGTCACAAGTGCCTGTGTCTGTCCGCGTGTAAAGAGACAGGAGCCGTGTACGGAAGGGAGTATGTTCGTTTCGATACTGATCGGTCTTACCTCATCCAGGGCACGTCCGTCTGCCCTGATGCCTTTGTCAAGGATCATGGCACGTACGACTGTTTTCTTGTAACGTTCAAGTACTTTTGAAACAAGGTCTTTGTCTGCCTCTTTGCCTTCAGCTTCCAACGCTTCCATAATGGCTGTACGTACTTTTTTCAGTTCGGTGGAACGCTCGGATTTTGCCATATGTGAGATCGCTTTCTCTACGGCAGCTGCATACTTGTTCTCTATGTAGCTGTAGAGTGTTTCATCTACTTTGTCTTCTGACAGGGGAAGTACGATGGGCTCTTTGACAAGCGGGGTAAAGGCAGCAAGGTAGGCGGCTGTCGCAGCATCAATAGCTTCTCCTGCTGCGGCAATGGCTTCAACCAGTGCTGCTTCATCAAGTTCATTACACTCCTGATGCTCAAGGATCATCGGTACACCGCCCATCATAGGGTCTATCATATCTACTTCGACATCATCAATGATCTCGGAAGCGATAGAACGCATTTCGATCATCAGGATATCTTTGCCTGAACCCACGACCAGAAGATCGAGATTTGATTCGTCCTGCTGACTCAGGGTAGGATTGACCACAAGTTCACCGTCGATCTTTCCTATTCTGACCCCGGCGATACTCTGCTGTACATCAATGTCGGAAACGAAAAGTGCGGCTGAAGCGGCATGAAGTGCGGCAACCTGCATGTCGACACCGGAGTCGGCGCTCACGACCATGACAGTGATCGTCACAGGGTAGTTGAACCCTTTGGGAAAGAGCGGACGAAGTGAACGGTCGACGATACGGGATGTCAGGGTTTCAAAATCACCCGGCTTTGTCTCTCTCTTAATGAAACCTCCCGGGATCTTCCCCGCAGCATAGGACTTTTCCATATACTGTACGGTCAACGGAAGGAAATCTTCCTCTACCGCTTTTTCATTGACTGCCACAGCAGCAATAAGCACTGCTTTTCCCTGACGGTACATGACGGCACCGCTTGCCTGCTTGGCTATTTTATTGAACTCATATTTCTCTTCAAGGTGGTTGACGTTGATTTCTACTGATTTTGCTTGCATACTGTTTTATTTCCTTTTGCGTGTGTATCGCTTTTTTGTATTTGTTGTGACTGCTTCTGTTTTCTGTACTCATAGGCATCAATAATTTCCGATATTTCATCGAAAGTAAGATGGTCAAAGTTTTTATAATAGTATTCTATCGAAATATAGTCATTAATCTTATGAGGGCAGAAAACACCGTCACAGACGTTAAGAAGATTTTCATAGACCCCCCTGTCCAGGATCGGTGTGGCAATATAGATATCTTTCACTCCGCGGGCGATCACGGACTTCAGTGCGACCATCATGGTAAGCCCGGTCTCCACACACTCATCCACGAGGACCACATACTTTCCCTCAAGCGGGAGTATGTCTTTTCCCTTGCGGTATCGGTAGACATAGGAGAGGACTTCATCATCATATTTGCGCTGTGCTTCCCCGTAGACATAATCTTCGGAAATACCAAAAGAGTCAATGAGCGCTTTGTGCATGACCACCTCTTCTGTTTCTGAAACCATGGCAATGGCAAGTTCCGGATTATTCGGTGCCAGAATGGCTTCGGTGAGCAGGATATCCATGTCACAGTGCTGCGCTTTGGCGATCTTGTCGGCAAAATAGACTCCCCCCTCGCTGACTGCGATAATGACAGGTTCCTTGTCGTGAAAGAGTTCTTTCGGCAAGGTGGAGATGAGCTGTGCCGCAGCATCCTGACGGTCTTCAAAATAGGTATTAGGGTCTGAACTGTTCTGCATGACTTGCTCCCGGGAATTGTGTGGCGATCTCTTTGTCATCAAAAGTATAGCGAAACTCATCTATATATGTCATCAGGATCCTGTATGCTGTGTTCAGCTCTTCCTGCTTCTGCACATCTCCCCCCTGGTCGGGGTGATACTTCTTTGAAAGAAATCGGTACTGTCTTTTCAGATCGGCTTTGGTAATGAGATTCGGCAACTCCAAAACGTCAAGTGCCCTGTGGATCTCTTCGATGGGATTCAGCATCAGTTCGATCCTACCGTCAGGAAAGGAATAAAGTTGAACTGTATGTAAAAAGTGTCATCAAGTGTTTCACCCGTAGGTCTTGGCGTAATATCCCGTCTGATCGATGCGATCATACTCCAGCAATCCTGCTTGTAGGCACCGCCGAAACTCCACTGTTTACTCAGTTCATCATCAATGTTATAGGTGATCGCACCGTTCAAAGAGATATTCTGATTGTACTGGTAGCTAAAATTGAAATTGAGATCGTTGGCAGGCACGATGGCTGTTTCATCTGCCAATTGCCGTTTATAGGTATGTCCCACGGTAATATGGTACATACTCTCATTGAGGGTAATACGGCTGGAGACTTCTCTGAACTCTTTAAATTCATTGGCATAAACGGCATTGTTGTAAAACTGCCAGTTTTTCCAGTTGTACTGCATTTCATTACTGAAATCTGCCAGCTTTTTTGTTCTGGCAGTATAGTAATTCTGGGAAAAACGCTGATAAAATTTCAATTTCATCTTTTCGTCATAAAAGTAATGACCCAGAGAGAAAAGGAAATTCTCTTCGGGAAGACCCACCGTAAAAAGCTCTTTCTGCTCTTGTGTCAAGAGCCCGAACGAGACAGGCTTTTCACTTTCGGCACCCGGCTTGAAGTAGCGTAGAGAAGGTTGAAGTACATGGGTAAAGGTGTCGTATTTCTTAGTCAGGTCTGTAAAGAGTTTTGCTTTATGACTGCTGCTGAAATAGGCATATTCGTCATTCGGGTATTCACCGTTGCCAAAAAAGTTTTTACTGTAATACAACTCTTCCCCCAGAGAGACAGAGAGAAAATCTTCAAAAAAGCTGGTCGTATATTCAAAAGGGACTTTCAGTTCAGCCTGTTTGAGCGTACTTCCTTTTTCACGGGTCAGGTTGTTAAGCCTCAGGTCCGCACTGTAGGTAAAATTGTCGACAAAAAGATGGCTGAGATACTTATGCATTTGTGCGGCAGGAAGGATTTGAAGTGTATCTGCATTGTCCAGTTTACGGGTATCGACAAAATATTTTGCATTGATGCCTGTGTAGTAGTCGTTGTTATGTAAAAAGTAGTTGAGTCTTGACTCCTGCAGAGGGGTCAGTCCAAAATGGGTCAGAGAGGTTTTTTGCAGGTTCAGGTAATCGATGTCATTCAAAAAAGTGGAATTGATATAGAGTCCGTCCGTATAGTCCTCTTCAAACCAGTCTGAAATGAGCCTGGTAGACTCATAATTAAACTCTACCCCGTAGTGAATATCTTCCGGAAGATCATTATCTGTCACATACTGTGCTTTGTCTTTGAAATAACCGATCCTGAGTGCCCCTTTGGAGTGATCTGTATCGACAAAACGGTACGTTCCGTAAATACCATACCCTCTTCTTGTGCGTACCTGTGGATTGACCTCCAGGTCCATACTGTCTGAAATAGCCCAGTATACAGGTTGTTCGTAGACAAAACCTTCATTGGACGAGAGTCCGAAAAGGGGGAAAAGCAGACCGGAACTTCGTTTATTGTTCGTAGAAAATCCCATATAGGGGGTATAGAGTACAGGATAATCTTTAAAATAGATCTTGGTATTGTATATTTTCATATACTCCTGCTCACTGTCATAACTGGAACGTTCTGCCGACATTTTCCAAAGCGGGTCATTGACATCGCAGGAGGAGAGAATGGTACGTCCGAACGTATAATTACCGTCAAGACGGTGGGCCGTATTGGTATAAAGCCAGACATCGTTCTTACTCACAAGAAAAAGTTCATTGAACTTCACTTCATTGCTTTGGGTATCTATCTCCATATGGGAAGTGTGTTCTTTGCTTCCCTTATAGCCGATCATTTCCACCTTTCCGTCAAGGGTGAGCAAGTGGGTCTCTTTATTGTAAAGGGCTTTGTCCGCTTTGATGACGGCATCGTTATAGTAAACGACCACACCCTCTGAACCTGTGACCGTTGTTTTCGTACTGTGCAGGGTTTTGGCTGTGACTTCAATGTTCTTCTCTGTCTCCTCTGCAGCAGGCAGTGCTGCCGAGCATAGCAAAACAAGAAGGAAAAGTCTAAGCATCTATCACGACACAGTTGGAGAGTTTGTCATGCAGTGTCTGTCGCATAGGTATAAAAAAAGCCATGATAAAACCAAGATAGAAAAATGATTCACTGATCAGTCTCACCGATGCTCTTAAAAATGCCTGTTGGAACGAAGGTCTCTGCTCTGTGTCCAGAGAGACGGCTTTGATCTTTACCGCATACTTTCCTATGGTCATACCGTTCTGCCAAATGAGTACGGTATGGTAGACCACTTTCATGCCGAGTACGATCACAAGATTTTCGGCAATGAAAGTATTCATGACATCCAGAGAGAGCGTATTGCCCTCTGCTGTTTCCAGAAGAGAAGAGAAAAGTCCCATGATCTGATCATAAAAAATGATCAGGAAAAAAAGAGAGATCACAATATCGTCTATGACAAAGGCGGAGATACGCTTTTGCATACTTGCGATAGGTAAAGTGTTATGTGCCTCCATTTTCTTTCCTAGAGTGCCTGATAGGCGATATCGGTACGACACTGTTTTCCGGCGTAGTGCACCTGTCCGACCAGCATATAGGCACGTTTCTGCGCTTCGGCAATAGAGTCTCCTATGCCTACACAGACGAGCACTCTTCCGCCTGTGGCATAGAGTTTTCCGTCTTCGCCGCGGCTCACACCGGCATAAGAGATGTGTGCATTCTCTTTTAACTCTTCATGGTAAATGTCATCGACAATGATCTCCGCTGCCGGAGAGGATTTGTAAGGGTAGTCTTTGCTTGCCATCACCACACCTACGGCATATTTGTCATGGAATTCGATCCTGGCATTTTTCAGGTCACCTGTTGCTGCCTTGTAAAAAAGCTCTGAGGCAGGTGATTTCAGCAACGGCATGATCTCTTCACACTCAGGGTCGCCAAAACGGACATTGTACTCAAGAATGATCGGCTCGCCTTTGACCACCATCACACCGATGAAAAGGACACCGGTAAAAGGCATGCCTTCCGCTTCCATCCCTTTGAGTGTCGGCTCGATGACACGCTCGTTGAGTTTTCTGTAAATGTCATCGTTGACCAGAGGTGTCGGCGCATAGGCACCCATACCGCCGGTGTTCGGTCCTTCGTCATTGTTCAAAAGACGTTTATGGTCCTGTGCCGCAGGAAGCACGACATAGTCTTTCCCGTCACAAATGGCAAAGACAGAGAGTTCATAGCCGTCGAGGAACTCTTCTACGACGATGGAAGTACCCGC
Organism: Sulfurovum sp.; assembly: GCA_027071315.1. Classification (GTDB taxonomy): domain Bacteria; phylum Campylobacterota; class Campylobacteria; order Campylobacterales; family Sulfurovaceae; genus Sulfurovum. The sequence goes on along the minus strand of JALSUP010000049.1, from coordinate 5,599 downwards.
ATCCCCGAAAGAGTTTCCTGACAACATCTCTCCTGCTGCTTTCTTCGCCTCGTCATGACTCTGGGCGATGATCACCCCTTTACCGCCGCAAAGCCCGTCTGCTTTTACCACGATCGGTGCTTCCAGTGTATTGATGAACGTATAGGCAGCTTCCAGAGAGTCTGTCTCAATATATTTTGCCGTTGGGACAGAGTGACGTGCCAGAAAGTTCTTCATGAAGATCTTGGAACCTTCAAGCTGTGCCGCCTCTGCCGTCGGTCCAAAGATCGTCAGTCCGCGTGCCGTGAAGACATCGACAATACCGTCAACGAGCGGTGCTTCCGGTCCGACAATAGTTAAGTCTACATTGTTCGCTTCAACAAAATCAGCCAGGGCGTTAAAATCAGAAATGGAAAGGTTCTCTCCCAGTTCATCCGTGGCACCGTTACCCGGAGAAAAATAAAGCTTCTCTACATTCTCGTCTTTCGTTAATGCCAAACCAATAGAATACTCTCTACCGCCTGCGCCTATAATTAATATGTTCATGATATTTTCTCCGAAAAATTAAAAAATAAATAAATAAATAAAAAAATCAGTAGTGACGAGAATTGTGCGTAGAGGATTTTCCAAAAAGCTTGAAGGCGAACTCCCTGTTCGTCGATAGCATTTTGGGAAGTCCTATGCGTGCAAGAATCGTCACTAATGAGCCCCCGAGTGGCCGTTCTGTTTAAAGTCGGCCCTAATAAGCCAACGGTGCAGGAGGGAGCAAAACTTTAGGAGGCAGATTCTCACCGGTTGCCCGGTTCAAACGAAAATGTCTACGCACCGTTTTGCTACATGTCCCACTAAGATTAATGTTGGACCCCATATACAGTAATCGAACCACTTAGGTTAAACCGATTATAGCAAAATTGGGGTTAGAAGAGATTAAATCAGTATTAAATTGTCCGGGCTTTTTCAATACAGGAGGTGATCAAAGGTTCATCGGCAATGACAAAATTTGCATTTTTGGGCAAATGTACTTTGGTGGCTCTGCCGATGACCACGGCTGTATAACTTTCATGCCAGCCGAAATTTTCCAAAAAACAGTATATGGTGGAGGGAGAGGTAAAGATGATAATAGCCCCTGCTTCAGGTTTTTCACGGTCGGCATATGTTTGACAGGTCGTCTCATAAATAATTTGTTCATGCAAGACGATACCTGCTTTGCCCAAGGCACTTTTTGAATCGAAAGAGACCTCTCTGGGACGCAGATAAAGCAGTTTCCGCTCTTTGAAAAATGCAGCGATATCCTCACTTAATGCTTCAGCATAATACGCTTTCGGGAAATAGATCACCTCTCCTCCCAGTATTTCTATCTGCTTTTTGGTTGCAGGCCCGATAGCGATACAGGGGTATTTTTTCCAGTTGCTGTCTATGGTATCGGCAGTGATCACAGCCTGTTTGGAAGTAAAAAGAAGGGTGTCACAGCAGGAAAAGTCTATCTTTTCAGCCACGGTCCTGAAAGTGATCATGGGTAAAGGCAGGGTCCCTTCCCTTGCTGTCGGAGAGAGCAGATAGATCGGTCCGGACATCACTCTGCGACTTTTTCTACTGTTTCCAACGCTTTTCCGTGAAGTAGCGCATCGTTCATCTCTTCATCATCATAAGGGTCGAAATGCGGTGTGATCACCCAGCGTTTACCGGCTTCCAGTGACATGATCCTGTCTTCCACTTCATCTGCGATCCTGTGGGCTTCAAGAAGCAGCATATTGGGTCGCAGTACCATATGGAACTCTACAAAATTGGTACTGCCGTCTGTTCTGGTCTTCAACCAGTGGTACGAAGTCACTTCAGGATGATTGGAAATGATCTCCCCTATCTGGGCGACGATATCACCATCGAGTGCGCGGTCAAGTAAAATAGCGATACCTTCTTCAATGATCTCATAGGCGGAGTAGATAATATAGACACCGATCCCCAGACCGAACAGCGCATCAATACTGTCGATACCGGTAAAATAGACCAGACCCAGAGAAAGAAGGACAGCCGCGTTGCTCCAAAGGTCTGTCTTATAGTGCAAAGCATCTGCCTTAATGACGATACTGTCTGTCTTTTTCGCGATCTTCATCAGATACTGCACCAGAAGATAGGTCACCACAATAGAAAACAGCATGGCCAGAATGGAAGGGGTCAAGAGTGAAGTTTCCGAACCTGCGATCAGTTTCTCTATGGCCACATAGATAATGTAGAGTCCCGAAACGGTAATGACCGTCCCCTCGATCACCGCAGCAATTGCCTGGATCTTCCCTTTTCCGTACTGGTACGCTTCATTGGGTTTCTCTTCCGATTTTTTAATGGCAAAGAAGTTAAAAAGGGAAATGGCCATGTCAAGCAGAGAGTCAATGGCAGACGCCAATACAGCCACAGAACCGCTGGCAATACCGATGGCGAGTTTAACGATCAGCAGTAGCGTCGCCACTGTAGAAGAAACGACCGTTGCTTTTTTTTGAGCAGACATTTGCTCTGGAATTTGTTCATTCAAAGAAGTATCCTAGTGTAAAATTATAATGATTATAACACGGGAAGATTAAGAGAAAACGCGCAGAGTGGATTTATCTGCCAAAACTGCAATAAGGTGTGTAGGTCGGGGTGCCCTCACCCCGACAAAAATATTACAATGCTTTTGTCGCCAAAGAAGCCACACGTTGTGCAAATGCCCCTTTGTCTTTCGGTTCAAGCCCTTCCGAAAGCTTCGCTGCATCAAGCAGGATCCATGACATATCATTAAACAGTGACTTGTCTTCAAGTTTGTCCAGTTTTTTGATCATTTCATGCTCCGGGTTCACCTCCAGGATCAATGGTGTCTCCGGCATCTCCTGCCCCATTTGTGCGAACATCGCTGCCATACCGGCCATAGGATCGGAAGCATCTTTGATGACACAGGAAGGAGAGTCTGTCAGACGGGTAGAGATCTTCACCTCTTTCACCTCTTCACCCAAAACCTCTTTGATCTTATCTGTCAGAGATTTGAACTCTTTGGAGATCTCCTCTTTCTCCTCTTCTGTTTTGGAGTCAGGGGCATCGATGGTCGTAATGTCTTTCAGCGTCCACTCTTTATAGCTGCCGATCATTGGAGTCACAATGCTGTCCACCTCTTTGTCGTCCATGATGAGCACTTCAATATTCGCCTTTTTATAGGCTTCCAGCAGCGGAGAGTTTCTCAATACTTTTTCATCTTCGCCGGTAATATAATAGATCTCTTTTTTCTCAGAGTCTCCGCGTGAAATGTATGATTCAAGAGAGATCAGCCCCTCTTGTGTTGAACTCTTATACTTGACGATGTCAAGCAGCAGCTCTTTGTTCGTATGGTCCGTGTAGATACCCTCTTTAATGACTCTGTTGTACTGTTCAGTAAAGATGTCTGCCTCTTCACCCTCAAGTTTCTTGATGGCCTGAAGGATCTTTTTCACAGAGTTTTGCTTAATATTGGCAAGAATTCTGTTCTCCTGAAGGATTTCACGGCTCACATTCAGCGGAAGGTCTTCAGAATCGATGATACCTTTGACAAATCTGAGGTAAGGCGGCAATAACTCTTTCTCATCATCGGTAATGAAAACACGTTTTACATAGAGTTTCACACCCGGCTGATAGTCTGCTCTGTACATGTCCATAGGGGCTGTTTTGGGAATGTAAAAGAGTGTCGTGAACTCCTGCGCACCCTCTACTCTGTTATGCAGATAGGTCAATGGCTCGTCATCACCGTGAGAGATGGTTTTGTAGAACTCAACATAGTCCTCTTTTTTCAACTCAGACTTGGACAAGGTCCAAAGTGCTGTAGCCGCATTGATCTGCTCAGACTTGTTGACGGTTTTCGTCTCTTTATCATCCCCCTCGCCTGTTGTCTCTTCTTCTGTGTAGTTCAACATGATCGGGTAGGCAATGTGGTTGGAGTATTTTTTAACGATCTCTTCCGTTCGCCACTTGTCAAGGAACTCTTTTTCATCTTCTTTGAGTTTGATGTAGATCACCGTACCGTGGGACTCTTTGGTCACAGGTTTGATCTCATACTCGCCTGTACCGTCCGTAGAGAACATATACGCCTGCTCTTCACCCGCTTTTTTGGAAATGACATCGACTTTTTCCGCTACCATGAAGACAGAGTAGAATCCTACCCCGAACTGACCGATAAGATTGGAATCTTTTTTTGCATCTCCCGTCAGGTTTTCCATAAAGGCTTTTGTACCGGACTTCGCAATGGTTCCCAAATGGTCCATAAGGTCAGCTTCGTTCATACCGATACCGTTGTCACCAATGGTCAATGAACCGTCCTCTTTGTCAAGCTTAATGCTGATCTTTCCGGACCAGCCCTCTTCTTTGAACTTTTCGTCGGTCAAAGACAAATAGTTGAATTTGTCCAGTGCATCACTTGAGTTGGAAACCAGTTCACGTATAAAGATCTCTTTGTTTGAGTAAAGAGAGTGTGTCATGAGTTTGAGTAATTGTCCTATTTCTGTTTGAAATTGATGTTTTGCCATCTGTATTTCTCCTGTAATGGTTTATTTTTGTGGGATTATAATATATTTTGGTAAATATTTCAAGTTTTTTGGAAAGATACTTTAGTGTATTTGACTAAAGTTATGGCATTCTGACATTTGAAAGACAAATGTCAGGATGTTGATCATTATTTTTTATAGGCTTTACATCCGTATGTTTTCATATTTTCCAAAATGCCTATTTTTCTTTTATTGGCATCTTTGAGCATATCTTTTTTGTTATTGCTTGTCGATATTTGAGGGTCCTGCAATGCGACCGCTGCTTCCTGCAAATGGAAAGCACTGGTTCTTTCCACTTTGTCAATATAGTTATTTACTTTGAACAATTGTTGATTATACGCAACACATTTATCTTCATTGTTCATATTCTTTACGACAAGCGGTACATTTTGTCCACACCCTGTCATCAATACCATAAGTGAAAGGGAAGCGATACTTCCTATGATTATTTTTTTCATTGTTATACTCCTTTTAATAGGATCAATTATATCAAAACCATTGTAAATTAAACTGTATTATTAGAAATTAAGTCCGAAGAGCAGTTTAGTCGTTGTTTTATTGTTTCCGACAGTCGGTGCCGGGTTAGAGTCATTAATGAGGTTCCATGCCAGTTTCACAGAGAGGAAATCGAAGAGAGGAATGGTAAAATTCACATTTGACCTGAATACCCAATCCTCTCCAGTGTTTTCAATACTTGGGTAGTATGCCAGAAAACCATCGATGATAAAGGTATTGATCAGAGGGACATCATCCATTCTGTATTTTCCGTTCAGACCGATCGCAGCCGCAGCAAAATTCTTGTCCGGATAGAGTTCATCGGTATAATGTGTCTTGACATACCCCGCCCCGAGTGTCGGCTGAAGCCAGGTTGATTTTCCAAATTCAAATCTGTACCCGTACCCTGCAGAAGGAATAAAACGGTTTCTAATAAATCTCGGACGGTCATAATCTGCTGCCAGAGAAGCAAACCAGAACTGGTCATTCAGGAAATGGTTCTGGTAAGTCAAAATTCCCACAAGTTCATCTGTATAATCATACTTTGGTGTTGTCTCCGTCTCTCTTGACTCATACTCATAGTCCAAATA
>JALSUP010000048.1 GCA_027071315.1 Sulfurovum sp. | reverse complement strand
ATGATGCTTGTGGGTATCCTTATTGGTACGGCTGCATTCATTATTGTGGATGTGGTCTTTATCAAAGAAGATTTCTGTATCTATATCTGTCCTTACAGCCGTGTACAGTCCGTACTTTATGATGATGAAACGATCATGGCGGTTTATGACCCTATCCGTGGTGGAGATATCTATCAGGGGCATGGACATGACAGACATAAAGAGTATAACAAGACCAAAGAGCTGCTGGCAGTAGAGCCTGCTGCAGAGTGTACGACCTGTGAATCCTGTGTGACGGTCTGTCCTACACACATTGACATCCGTAAGGGTCTGCAGCTTGAGTGTATCAACTGTCTGGAGTGTGTGGATGCCTGTACGACGGTCATGGGTGCGCTGGGTAAACCTTCTCTGGTACAGTGGTCTTCCGAAAAAGAGACTTTACGACATGAGGGTAAAACAAACTATTTTAGACCGAAGATCATTGCCTACTTTACGGTGTTGGCCATTGTCCTCATTGCACTTTTTGCCATGGGAAGTAAAAAAGAGCATATGCTATTGAATGTCAATAAAACCACCAGATTGTATAAAATACTGGATAATGGTGTGGTCGAGAATGATTACCTTTTCCTCTTTGCCAATACGGACAGCAAGAAGCATACCTATACCTTTGAAATAGACGGAGAACTTAAAGATAAACTCGAAATTGTGAGACCGAAAGGCACTTTCAGCATCGCAGCGGGGAAAAAGCGTAAAAAAGTAGTCATTTTGAGAAGTAAAGAGCAATTGGCGAATGATATGAGAAAAGATGTTCCTATCCCGGTCACGATCAGAGCGTATGCAGTCGATGATAAAGAGAAGATCATGGTAGAGAGAAATACCGTCTTTGTCTACCCGCGTGCTGACCTGTTAAAGAAATAGAGGAGAAGAAGATGCAAAACAGTGAACCGACCCTGGATACGATAGAAGATTATAACGGTAAAGAGAATAATGAAAAGAGAATGACGATTTGGCTCGTTATTGTGGCAGGATTACTTATCGGTGCGATCTATGGTCTGATTCAGGCAAAAAGCGCTGTGAGTGATGCCTTGCCGGCACACTCCGGCATTATAAAGTATTAGGAGGAAGATGATGGCAAAAGTATTGGTACTTGGCGGCGGATTTGCAGGTGTAGAGGCAGCGATCTATTTACGTAAACAGGAGATGGATGTGACGCTGGTTTCCGACAGAGACTATTTTTATATCTATCCGACCTCTATATGGATCCCGACGGGAGAAGCGACAAAAGAGGATGTTTCTGTGCCTTTGGATGCGCTGGCATTTGCACACGGTTTTCAGCTGATCGTTGATCCGGTGACAAAATTTGAGGCAGCAGAAAAAAGAGTGACGCTGGAAAGCGGCCGTATACTGGATGAGTATGACTATGTTGTGCTGGCGCTGGGACAGCATAAACTCAAGCATGCAGGTTTGGAAAATACACTTTCCATTTGTGGTAAACCTGAAGAAGCGACAGCTCTTTATGAGCGTCTGGATGCTTTGGTGCAGCAGGGTTCAGGGAAAATAGCCATGGGCTTTGGCGGTAATCCGAAAGATCCTTCTGCTGTACGTGGCGGTCCTGCCTTTGAAGTACTCTTCAATGTCGATACCTACCTGAAGAAAAAAGGGGTGCGTGACAACTTCGATCTGACCTTTTTTGCCCCTATGGCAAAGCCGGGACAGAAGATGGGTGAAAAAGCACTGACTATGATGGATAAAATGTTCAACATGACCAACATCTCTAAAAAAGTAGGGACAAAGATCACAGCATTTGAAGCGGATGGTATTGTTTTTGAAGATGGCTCAAAGATCGCGTCTGATCTTACCATGTTCATTTCAGCTGGAACAGGACATGATATTGCCGTAGAATCAGGACTGCCGCTGAGTGAAGCAGGCTATGTCCTGACCAATGAGTATAATGAGATCGAAGGCTTTGAAGGTATTTATGCCATTGGAGATGCTGCTGCACTCATGGGCCCTGAATGGAAAGCCAAACAGGGACATGTGGCTGAGGTGATGGCAAGAAATGTTGCCTATAACATTTTCCAGCATGCACAGAACATCGTTTCTAAAAAAAGTTATCTGGATCATCTTAATATTTTATGTGTGATGGATACCGGAAACGGAGCGGCATTTGTGTACAGAGATGACAAAGGCGGGAAGATGATCCCGATGCCTGTGGTCGGTCACTGGATGAAAAAAGGCTGGGGATGGTACTGCCGTCAATCAAAACTTGGTAAGATACCAAGATTACCGGGGATGTAAAATGAAAGAGATCACAGTTTTAGAAAAATATCCGGTTTTTACACTGGAAATAAATAAAAATGAAACAGGCTATCAAAATATAGATGAAATATTTATCTATATAAAAAAACAGATCGAAGCACATCCGATCGCAACCTATATAGGTGAATTCGACCATTATGCACATACAAGCGGATTGGCAGAAGGTAAGATCGCAGAAGAGATCCTGGATGCCAAAAATATCATCTGCTGTTTTGGGAAAGTGCTGCCGAAGCCGGAAGTGCTGGCTGTCAGGCCGAGAGCGATAGGAGTGGCAGAGATGAAGGAGAGTTTTGTGGTTTCTTTTATGGAAGCACCGAATCCTGATGCCAATGCAGCGATGGTCAAATGGGTGGAGGGTATTGTCACATATTAAGGGGTAACAGGATGGTAATCTTTGGTTAACCAAATCATCTTATAATGTCTTATTCAAATTTTTTGAGTGTTACGATAATTAACACAACGTCTCTAAAAGTACGCCTGGAGCGTTACTTTGAATGTTCAGTATTGACTACAAAAATAGGAAAAAAACTTAATTTTATTTAATTAAGACTAAATTTATCCTATTTAAGTCATAATACATTTATCAAAACAAATTAAAGGATATTAAATGGCAACAGTAACATTTAAAAATGACATCGTATGTAACCTAGCAGGTACAGAAATCAACGTAGGTGACACAGCACCAGTAGTAACAGTAGTAAACTGTAACCCAATGCTTCAAGATGAGCAGGTAGGTGGAGAAGGTAAGGTTCAACTCGTAGTAGCAGTTCCTTCACTTGACACAGGTGTATGTGATGCAGAGACTAGAAGATTCAACACAGAAGCAGCGTCTCTTGACGGTGTAGAAGTAATGACAGTATCTATGGACCTTCCTTTTGCAGCAGCAAGATGGTGTGGAGCAGCTGGAATCGAAAACATCAAAGTATGTTCAGACTTCAGAAACAGAGATTTCGCTAACGCTTACGGTGTACTTTTGGCAGATGGTCCTTTGGCCGGTGTACTTGCAAGAGTGATCTTCGTTATCGGTAAAGACGGAAAAGTAACTTATAAGCAGGTTGTTCCTGAAATTACAGAAGAGCCTAACTATGAAGAAGCGCTTGCTGCCGCAAAAGCTGCACTGTAATCTTCCTTTCAAAGCCCCTTTGGGGTTTTGAATCTTCTCTTTCGCTTCACCCTCTCA
>JALSUP010000047.1 GCA_027071315.1 Sulfurovum sp. | reverse complement strand
TTCGAAGAGTTCTCTATGGGGATCACGCCGAATTTTGCCGTGCCTTTTTCAACTTCTCTGAACACACCGGGAATAGAAGAGATCGGAAGATAGGTACTCAATGCACCGAACTTGCTCTCTGCCGCCTGATGCGTAAAACTGGCTTCAGGACCGAGAAAAGCCACCGCTTCGGGAAGTTCCAGATTTCTTGCCACAGCGAACATTTCCAGGAAAAGTGCATCGATCGCAGCATCACTCAGCTTACCCTCGTTTTGACTTTTGAGTCTGTTAAGAATAGACTGCTCTCTCTCAGGTCTGTAAATGGGAGCACCGGTCGTATTTTTCACTTCTCCCACCTGATGTACCAACTCCATACGCTCATTATAGAGTTTCAGCAGGGTATCGTCAATACTGTCAATTTTTACTCTTAAATCATCTAAAGTCATTATAAACCCTTTATTTTAAATACTCTCGCTCTAAACGTACCTGGTCTTCATACGTCTCACGCTTTCGAATCACTCTGTCGACACCGGCTTCAAGTGCTACTTCCGCAGGCTTGTTACGTGTATTGTAGTTACTTGCCATGGTAAATCCGTAGGCACCTGCCGACTGAATGACCAAAAGGTCATTGTGTTCAAGTGCCGGAAGCTGTACACCTTTTCCAAAGAAGTCACCGCTTTCACACACGGGTCCCACCACATCGGCAGAAGTGGTCTCACCCTCAACCCCAACCGCTTCTATCTTATGATAGGCATTGTATAGACTTGGTCTGAGCAAGTCATTCATAGCCCCGTCGACAATGACAAAACGTTTTCCGTCATTCACTTTTTCATACAAGACACTGGTAAAGAAGGCACCTGCATTGGCGACCATGTATCTTCCCGGTTCGCAAAGCAGGGTCACATCGAGACCTTTGACGGCTTCAAAGATAACCTGAGTATAGGCTTCTGCCGGAATAGTGACCTCATCACTGTAAACCACACCGATACCGCCGCCCACATCAAAGAATTTAATATCGATCTTAATGGCTTTCAGCGAACGTACGAGGTCTGCAACAATGACTGCTGCTTCTTTAATAGGCTCCAGTTTGGTCAACTGTGAGCCGATATGAAAGTGAATCCCTACAGGATTGAGGAATTCTGACTTGTTCGCATAAATATACATACGTTTCGCCATGTCAATTTCAACACCGAATTTGTTTTCATGCAAGCCTGTTGAGATATAAGGATGTGTCTGTGGGTCAATATTCGGATTGACGCGAATAGAGATACGGGCCTCTTTCCCCAGTGCTTTCGCCACCATTTCAACACGTTTCATCTCAGCTTCAGACTCAAGGTTGAGGAGCAGAATATCTTTTTCCAGAGCTTCACGAATTTCATCATCTCTTTTTCCAACACCCGAAAAGATGATCTTGTATTTATCTACTCCAGCATCCATGGCACGTCTTACTTCACCAATACTGACACAGTCCGCACCCGCTCCGAGCTTTGCCAAATGCTGGATCACAGAGAGATTTGAGTTGGCTTTGACCGCGTAGTTAATGAGTGATTTTTTACCGGCAAAAGCCTCTTTAAGTGTGGTATATCGGTTTTCTATATAATCAAAATCGTACACATAGAGAGGGGTACCATATTTTTCTACCAATACTTTCATATCCATATTCATCACTAAAATCCTCATAAAATTGTTCTATTTTTAGGGTGATTTTATCCAAATATGTCTAAAAAAGAGCTAGTACACGGAAATAAGGGGCGAAAGAGGGGTTCACTAGGAAATACGGCGTTCATCCCTCACATAAACCCATAAAGCATAGATCCATAACAAAATGATGGGTAAGATCGCTGTCAATTCAGGAATTAAAACCCCGTTGGAGCCCATTTGGTTCAGCCCGAACAGCACACCCCAAAGTATGAATGTCGCTCCAAGAGAGAGTGCGATCACAGAACCGAAATTCATCATTCTGGCATGAAAAGGGAGTTTAAAGAACAGGATGAGTGCCAATGCCGGAGCAAAAAGGGGCACAATGATCTTGTTATAAAGCACAGCCCGTATTTTGTCGGAATTCAGATCCTGTTTTTTAAAAAGCTGCCAGGTATGATAGGCATCGACAATATTCAAAGCCTCCCCTTCATACAGAGAAGTAATGATCTTCGGTTTATAGCCTTTGAGTGTAATGATCTTCTCTTTATATTCCACCGTATATTTGTCCAACTTTCCATTGACGTAAATATGTGTTTTCAACGTGGCATCCAGTGCTTCCCATTCATCATTTCCATAGACTGCGAGGGGTGCATGAATGGTATATTTTACCTCATTCCCTTCTACTTTGAAAATAGTGATATCTGAAATCTTTTTTTCGATAGGGTCAAGTTTTTTAATGTAGACAAAGGTATCGTTATATTTAAAAAACACATCATTGACCTCAAAGGCATTCATCTGATTTTCCAGCAAAGCCCAGGCTTTATCTCTTGCATAAGCGAATTCGGTGGTATTTAAAAAAAGGAAAAGCGTATAGACCAGTACCATGACAGCAAAGATGGGTGCAAAGAGTCTTTTTTTGTTGTACCCGAAAGCATGAAGTGCACCCATGGTATTGTTCTTGACCATTGAAAGTTTTGTCATGATCAGGGCAAAGACCATAGCTAGCGGATACAAGAGTCCCAATGCCTCCTGCCACATATAGAAAATGTAAAGTATCTGGTAGTTACTTGAAACGTTCAAGTCCTGTATATGCTGAAAATAGTCTATGACAGCAAAGGCGGAAGAGAGTCCAAGCAGGACAGCAAAGAGGTTTTTAACATAGTGTTTGACAAGATATCGAAAATGAAGACTGGGAGAAAAAAGACTCATCTTAGCGCTCCAGCGCGTCTATCGATTTGAGGGAGTACCTGGATTTTACTTCATGCAGTTCACTCTGAACCAGCGCTTTACATGCTTCTGCCGTATGCAGGATCAGTTTGTCAAGCAGGGCATTCTCCTCTTCTGAGAAGTCATGCAGCACATAGTCTGCAACCTGGGATTTATGCTCAGGTTTTCCGACACCTACGCGTACGCGTAGGTACTCTTTGCCAAGCAGACTGTCAATAGAGCGCAGACCATTATGGCCGCCATGCCCCCCACCCTTTTTAAAACGCAAAGCACCGAAAGGAAGATCGATATCATCATGGATCACAATAATCTCTTCGAGATCTATCTTGAAGAAGTGTTTTACGGTCAACAGGCTTTTACCAGAGAGATTCATAAATGTTGTGGGTTTTAAAAAAAATGTATTGGCAGAACGATACAGTTTGCCTTGAAAAGAAGTTTTGGAAATGTCTCTTGCCCCAAAGTCATTGACCAATCTGTCAAGGACTTTGAAACCGATATTATGACGTGTATTTTCGTACTGTGATCCCGGATTACCTAGACCTACGAAAAGTGTCATAATATTTTAGTTCATTATTGCTTATTTGGCTTTGATCACACCACAGATAGCAACATCCGGTCTGTCCATCAGTCTACAGT
>JALSUP010000046.1 GCA_027071315.1 Sulfurovum sp. | reverse complement strand
GCCTTAGGAGGGCAGTGCTTTATCCAGTTAAGCGATGAGGACATACCTATGAAGAGATGCATCGGAATTATATCAGAAGATTTTTGAGATATGACAGTAAAATGGTTTGAATTTCGCTTCTGTTAACTTTTCTTGTGATTATTGCTTAAAATTACGCTATAATGCCACATTAATTTAAGCGTACATCGGTCAACGACTTTCTTTTTGAACCCACATTCGGGTTTGCACATCAAACAAACAACTCAGCCTAAGACCGACCTTATAACCATAACGGTAGGCTCGTATATTATTATAGAACCCTCAGAGGATTCTACACATTAGGATATTTATGTCATTTACAAACCTGGGATTAAACGAATCCCTTCTCAAAGCAGTCAAAGAACAGGGCTATACAAGTCCAACACCTATTCAGAAGCAGGCGATCCCTGTGGTTATCGAGGGAAAAGACGTTCTTGCCGCAGCACAGACAGGAACAGGTAAAACAGCCGGTTTTACCTTGCCTTTGCTTGAAAGACTTTCAGAGACACACCCGAAAATGGGTAACAAACAGATACGTGTACTGGTTTTAACACCGACACGTGAACTTGCCGCACAGGTAGCAGAGAGCATTAAGACGTACGGGAAGTACATGAAGTACAGCTCTACGGTCATCTTTGGCGGCGTGGGGATACACCCTCAGCTTGCGACCATTAGAAAAGGTGTGGACATAGTGATTGCCACACCGGGTAGACTGCTTGACATTGCAGGGCAGAAGGGCATAGACTTTTCTGCGATTGAAACTTTGGTACTCGATGAAGCAGACAGAATGCTTGACATGGGTTTCATTCACGACATTAAAAAGTTGATGAAGATGATGCCTAAAGAGAAGCAGACGCTGCTTTTTTCCGCAACCTTCTCAAAAGAGATCAAGCAGCTGGCATCGGGACTTTTAAAAGACCCTGTACTGGTTGAAGTAGCCAGAGAAAACACCACAGCAGAGCAAATAAGCCAGGTGGTACACTATGTGGACAAAAGCAGAAAAAGAGAACTGCTTTCACAACTCATCAAAACAAAAGACTGGAGACAGGTACTTGTCTTTACCCGTACCAAACACGGGGCGAACAAGTTGACCAAACAGTTGGAAGAAGCGGGCATCTCTGCTGCGGCCATTCACGGAAACAAAAGTCAGGGTGCCAGAACCAAAGCGTTGGCTGCCTTTAAAGCCAATGAAATTCGTGTGCTTGTTGCAACGGACATTGCGGCAAGAGGAATTGACATTGACCAACTCCCTCATGTGGTCAACTATGAATTACCGAATGTGCCGGAAGACTACGTGCACCGTATTGGTAGAACAGGACGTGCAGGTATGTCTGGTGAAGCGGTTTCTCTTGTCTGTGTGGACGAACATAAACTACTTTTTGACATTGAAAAGTTCATTAAGAGTCCCATCAAAAAAGTGGAAATTGAAGCTTTCAGACCAGACCCGAGCATTCAGGCAGAGCCTATTCAAAATGGACGTGGTGGCGGACAAAAACGCGGTGGTGGTCAAAACCGTGGAGGCAACCAGAAGCGTGGTGGCGAGAATTCACGTAACCGTTCAAGAAATGCCGGTAACAAGCAAGAGAAAAAGAAAGACGACACAAAGCAGGGTGACGGTCAAAAAAAGATGAGCAGAAAAGAGCAGAAAAACAGCAATGCTTCTGTCATCGGTTCACGTATTCAGGAAAAACTGGATAAATTGGACAAAAGAGACACAAAAAATGACACACAAAATAATAACAGAAGGAAGAGATAATGAAAAAAGTATTTAAACTTACAGACCCGAAAAAACATGAAGACCGTGTTCTTGAAGCAGTCAAGCATGACATCAGAAAATATGTGAAACGGGAAAGAAAGAAAGATTTACCGGAAAAAGCAACGATGTACTGGGATTTTGACTGTAAAATAGGTGCCACAGCCGAAACAGCTGAAGTGGTCATCTTTGAAGAGCTTATTAAAGCCTTGGACAAAGTCAAAGCAGAAGGTGCCACAGAAGTTTATGTGGAAATTCTTGCTAAAGCAGTCATGAAACCTGTCAAAGAAGAAGAACCGGCAGTTCAAGACGAACCAGAGGCGTAATCTCATATTGTTACTTGTAGGGTTGGCTTCAGCCGACCACACGTGACAATCCCTCACCCCATCGGGTACAAAATCTCTTCATGCACTTTATCACAGGCAGTTAACACTTCTTTAGAGAGTGTGACGTTCATGGCGGCAAGTGAGGCATCTAACTGTTCGGCAGAGGTGGCACCTATGATGGTGGAAGCTACGAAATCAAACTGTTTTGACCATGCTGTGGCCAAGGTGACCGGATGCATTCCTGCATCTGCTGCGATCTTCAGGTATTTTTGTGTGGACAAGAGTGTTTTGTCATTCATGAAACGCTGTGCCATGGCTCTTTGACGTGTGTTGGGAGAGTTAAGATAGCTTGCAAAGCGTCCTTTGGCTTCTTCCGGACTCATAGCCTGATTGTACTTTCCGGAGAGAACACCTCCTCCAAGCGGTGAGTAGGGGAGAAGTGAAATATTTTCTTCCCTGCACACTGTTGCCAATTCATCTAAAAATCTTCTATTGAGCAGTGAAAAGTTATTTTGTATGGACTCAAAGCGTGCCAGTTTTTCATACTTTGAAGTCATGAGTGCTTTGGCTGTACCGTAAGCAGTATCGTTGGAGGTTCCCAGGTAACGGACTTTCCCCGCTGTAACTAAACGGTCGAAGGCTTCCAGAGACTCTTCTATGGGCACGATGGTATCGGGCCAGTGCATTTGATAGAGGTCTATGTAATCGGTGTTGAGTTTTTTTAAAGAACCCTCTACGGCTTTCTCTATGTGAAAACGGTCTATGGCTGTCAGTCCATGACGAATAGGCGGCACGAACCATCCGCTGGAAGCACCAGCTACTTTAGTGGCCAAGATGATGCTGTCACGGGGTTTTGTCTGCATCCATTCGCCAACCCACTCTTCGGTAATGCCCGCGAGAGAAGCCTCGGGTGGTACAGGGTAGAGTTCTGCTGTGTCATAAAAGTTTACCCCGTGATCATAGGCTTTGTCCATGATCTTAAAGGCTTCCTGTTTGTCGCATTGTGTCCCAAAAGTCATCGTCCCCATGCAGATGGGAGAGACTCTTAACCCGGTTTTTCCTATGTATCTGTGTTGCATGGATGATCCTCTCTGTTTCGTTATAAATACAATGATAGCCAAATAAAGTTTTCTCATCAATGTGATTTGGTTATAATGCTTAAAAATATTGAAGGATCTTCCTATGTCAAACATAAATACGCTCATCCTAACCGCCACATTGGCACTCTTGACAGGCTGTGCTACCCCTAATGCTGTTGAACAGGACAGTAAGGTAGCCTGGGAAGGGACAAAAAAAGTCTCAGGTGAGGTTTGGGAAGATACTATTAAACCACTAATTAAACAGTCAAATATTATGCTAAGAAATGCTATAATAAGCGTATGGAAAAACGAGACGCAAGAAAACTAAAAATATCAGCACAACAAGAGCTAAGAGAACGTGGTGTA
>JALSUP010000045.1 GCA_027071315.1 Sulfurovum sp. | reverse complement strand
TGAATTGGTTGCGGGGACAGGATTTGAACCTGTGACCTTCGGGTTATGAGCCCGACGAGCTACCAAACTGCTCTACCCCGCGACAGGGAATTTTATAACTCTTAAAAGTTATTGGAATGAGATTATAGCTTGAATAAATATATTCAACCTTAAATCCGAATGGATGGGGTAGAGGGATTCGAACCCCCGAATACCAGTACCAAAAACTGGTGCCTTACCGCTTGGCGATACCCCAACAATGAAATGTTAAAAATTGGTTGCGGGAATAGGATTTGAACCTATGACCTTCGGGTTATGAGCCCGACGAGCTACCAAACTGCTCTATCCCGCGACAAATAAAAATGGAATTTAAACGCTAAATCCAAATGGATGGGGTAGAGGGATTCGAACCCCCGAATACCAGTACCAAAAACTGGTGCCTTACCGCTTGGCGATACCCCATCATTCATAAGTCATATTGGCTTATGTGGACGGAATTATAGCACCAAATATTGACTGTGTCAAGAGATTTGTAGGAAAAGTTGAAAAGTAAAGGATTTTTTTTGATTTTGATGCTCCTATACAATGAAAACCATAACATCCTTTACGCTATAATAATGCCAATAATAATACAGGGATTAACATGTCAGACGCAATACAGAGAGTTGAACAAGCAATAGAAGATGTAAAACGCGGGAAAATGGTCATCATGATGGATGATGAAGACAGAGAAAATGAGGGTGACCTTGTCTATGCAGCGACTTTTTCTACACCGGAACTGGTAAACTTTATGGCAAAGGAAGCCAGAGGGCTCATTTGTACGCCTATTACCAAAGAGATCGCAGCGAAACTCGACCTGCTTCCGATGGTCAGCAATAACGTCTCCAACCATGAAACGGCCTTTACCGTCTCCATTGACTCTGCCAATGCCAGCACGGGGATTTCTGCTGCGGAGAGAGATGACTGTATCTCTAAACTGGCAAACCCTTTGACGGTTGCCGATGATTTTGTCCGTCCGGGGCATATTTTCCCTCTCATTGCCAAAGACGGCGGGGTACTTGTACGTACAGGACATACGGAAGGTTCGGTTGACCTCTGTAAGCTTGCAGGGCTGGCACCTGCCGCAGTGATCTGTGAGATCATCAAAGATGACGGGAAAATGGCGCGTATGGATGACCTGGAAGTTTTTTCCAAAACACATGATATGGCCATTGTTTACATTTCGGACATTGTTGCCTACCGTCTGGCCAATGAGAAGCTTGTTACCCGTCTCTCGTCAGAGGAAGTACTCTTCAGAGATGTTAAGGTGGAGAAATTGACTTACGGTGACCATTTGGACCGTACGCATACCGTTATTAAGTTTTACAAAGCACATGAAACTGCCAATGTGAAGTTTCACAATATCGCACCGGACATTGACCTTCTGCTTGACTGCAAACGATTTGCTGCCTTAAATAACTCCATAGACTACCTGAAACAGAACGGTGGGGTCCTTGTCTTTCTGGATACCAAAACCATTTCCAAAGAGCAGGCCAAAGAGTTCGGTGTCGGTGCACAGATACTGAAAGACCTGGGTATCAGGAACATTAACCTGCTGACTTCCAACAAAGAGACAGAGTTCATCGGTCTTACCGGTTTCGGTCTGGATGTCGTAGAGAAGATAGAGGTCGTTTAAGAGAGTATGACAGGCAACATCTTTCAAAATAAAAAGATCACCACCATTTACGGGTGGGGGATGTTTATTATTTTCCTTTTTGTGATGATGTTCGCCGCACTTGTGATATATGAAGAGTACAATGACTTTGACCGCGAAGTCGTCACCATACGTAAAAACTACATTAAAGAGCAAAAAAAGACCGTCTCTTTCGATACGAACCGTGTCATTAACTATATACAATACCGCTACAACAACAAAAGAGACACACGCTCAGAAGAGAGCCTGAAAAATGAGGTCATCAATACCATTGAACACCTTTACGGACGGCAAAACGGTACAGGCTATATTTTCATTTATGATTTTAACGGTACCAACCTTTCTGACCCGCTGCATCTGGACAATCAAGGGAAAAACCTGATTGATTTCCGGGACCCCAACGGCATTTATGTTATACGTGACCTGATTGATATTTCACAGGAGAAAGAGGGCGGTTTTGTCTCTTATGTGTGGAAAAAGCCCGGTACGGGGGAACCTTCTCCGAAGATCTCCTATGCCAAAGCGTTTAAACCCTGGGGCTGGATGATCGGTACGGGTATTTACCTTGATGAAGTCGAAAAACTGATCGATGTCCAAAAAAGAGCATTGAAAGAGAGACTCATTAAGTATATGATGGAAATATTTTCTCTGACGGTCATCCTTTTTGGTATTGGCTTGACGGGGCTGGGGATCATTAACCATCTTATAGGTAAAGAGATCAATGCTTTCTCCTCTTTCTTTAAAAAAGCATCTACCACACATACCACCATTGACGAAGAGCAGATACACCTCTCTGAATTTAGGAAAATGGTGAAGTACATCAATGAAATGGTCAACACCATCCATAGGCGGAAAGAGAACCTCAAAGAGATCAATGCGGAGTTGGAAAAACGCGTTGAAAGTAAAACCCGCGACCTGAGTGAGCAGAACAGACTGCTTGAAAAGGAGAAAGAGTTTTCTGTTTCACTGGTGAAAGCACAGGATTCCTTCATTAAACACTCCATTCATGAGATCAACACTCCTTTGGCGGTGATCATGATGCATATAGACATCCGCAAGATGAAATTCGGTGAAGACAAGTACATGTCCAAAATAGAGGCGGCGAGTAAAATGATCGCCAATATTTATGATGATCTGAGCTATATGGTGAAAAAAGACCGTTTTGTGTATGAAAAAGAGTGGCTCTATTTTTCTACTTTTCTTGAGGGCCGCATTGCATTTTTTGAAGACATTGCCAAGGGAAACCGTCATACGATCGTGGCAGAGATAGAAGAGGGCATTAAAATACACTTCTCCGACATTGAACTTCAGCGTATTATTGACAATAACCTCTCCAATGCCATTAAGTATGCCAATAAAGGGACGGACATTCATGTCTCCCTGAAAAAAGAGAAGAGCAGAACCATACTCGAATTTTTGACCTATTCAAAACAGATCGCTGACACGGACAAGATCTTTGAACCTTTCCATCAGGAAGAGGAGCTGCAGAGCGGTTTTGGACTGGGACTGGAGATCGTGCACTCCATTTGCAAGAAAGAAAATGTACAGCTAGATGTCTCTTCTGATGCAAAGGTAACCATATTTAGATATACTTTTATTGGATGTGCCCATAAATCTGGTGTAAAGGTTTAAAATGAAAATTTTGCTGCTTGAAGATGAATTGATGCTTCAGAGTGCCATTGTGGAGTACCTGACCGATACAGGGTATGAAGTGGATGCTTATGAAGACGGGCAGGATGCATTTGACGCTACGAAAGAGAAAAGCTACGACCTTTTCATTTTTGACATCAATACGCCGACCATCGACGGTTTGTCCCTGCTTGAAAACCTGCAGAAAGAGAAGATCTTTGTACCGACCATTTTCATTTCGGCGATCACACAGATAGAGCAGATATCGAAGGCCTATGAGCTGGGCTGCTACG
>JALSUP010000044.1 GCA_027071315.1 Sulfurovum sp. | reverse complement strand
TACGGATACGAGTTTGTCTCGGCAGTACAGAACGGGAATATTTACGGCATACAGCCACACCCGGAAAAGAGCCATGAGAATGGTTTAAAAATTATAGAGAATTTTTCAAAATTATAAAATATGTAGGGTTGGCTTTAGCCGACCTTGACATCAAAACAATGTGGTCGGCTGAAGCCAACCCTACAAGGAACAAACATGACAATACTTCCCGCAATTGACCTCAAAGACGGCAAAGCCGTCAGACTCAGCAAAGGGCTGATGGATTCAGCAAAAATTTATTCCGATGAACCCTGGCAGGTTGCCAAGCGATTTGAAGAGCTTGGGAGCGAATGGGTACACCTGGTTGACCTTAACGGTGCTTTTGCAGGAAAACCTGAAAACCTGGAGCAGATCAAAAAAATACGTGAGAACTGCAACCTGAAGCTGGAACTCGGCGGGGGGATTCGTGATGAAGAGACCATCAAGATGTACCTGGAACTGGGAATAGACAGACTTATTTTAGGTTCTATTGCCGTGAAAGATGCACAGTTCGTTAAAGATATGGCGGCGAAGTATCCTATTGTTGTGGGTATCGATGCCATTGACGGCATGGTTGCTGTTGAAGGATGGGCAGAGACTTCCGACATGAAAGCGACTGACCTTGCACGTGAATTTGCAGCCTGCGGAGTCGAAGCGATCATCTGTACCGATGTGGGACGTGACGGCATGATGACCGGTGTGAACATAGCATTCACCAAAGAGATCCAGGAAGCCTCAGGGCTTGAAACCATTGCCTCAGGCGGTCTGAAAGATATGACAGATATTAATGGTCTCATAGAAGCAGGCATTGACGGAACCATTGTCGGAAAAGCCTTTTATGAAGGAACGCTCGATCTGGAACAAGCGTTCAAGGTAGCCAATGCAAGATAAATATTATGAACTGACCATCACACTTGATCACTCTTTTGTTGAGATTATTGCGGATTATATTCTCAATATTTATGATGAGGGTCTGGAACTTGGCAAAGGGCAGATCATCGTACGTTCCGAATCTGATTTAACTTTTGTTAAAGATGCGCTTGTATCCTTGTCTGAGAATCTGGAATCTCCTATTGCCATGACCTATGTGCTTGAAGAGAAAGAAAACATAGACTGGATCAAGAAATATCAGGACTCAGTACAGCCAATAGAGGCAGGAAAATTTTATATTTTCCCAAGCTGGTATGAAGAGAAAGAAGGTTTCATTAACATTAAGATAGACCCTGCTCTTGCTTTTGGTTCAGGACATCATGCCACTACATTCTCCTGCCTTGAAGCGATCAGTGCCTATGTCAAAGCCGATAACACGGTCATAGATGTAGGCTGTGGTTCAGGTATTTTGGGTCTGGCCTGTAAAAAGTTGGGTGCAACGGTGGCACTCTGTGACACAGACCCGCTTTCAGTCAAGAGTTGTAAAGAGAACTTTGCACTGAATGAAGAGTACTATGATGCACTCTGGGAAGGCTCTATCGATAAGACCGACAAGACTTACGATGTTGTCATTGCCAACATTATTGCCGATGTACTCCGCTTTATTGCGAAAGATCTGAAAGCAGCGGTCAAAGAGAACGGTACCTTGATCTTATCGGGTATTTTAGACAAAAAAGAGAACCTGGTCAAAGCGTCGTTTGAAGACCTTATCCTCGAAAAAAGAACATTGAAAGACGAATGGGTCACCCTGGTCTATAAAAAGGAAGCACATGGCTAACAATAATAACGATAACAACAATAATAATAATTTTTTTAACAACAACCCTCTTTTAGCCTTTGCTATTTTCTCTATGGTGATCATTCTGATCTTCAAATCATTTGTGGGTGAAGGTGAAAGCCTGAGTTCTATGATGAACACCCAGAAAGTCGCACAGACCAAGCAGGTGAAATACTCAGAGATCAAAAAGAAGATCGAAGAAGGCAATATTAAGTCTGTTAAACTGACACCTTCTAACATTGAAGCGATCGCGGAAGACAATGGACGTAAAATACGTTACGTCGCCTCCAATGTTCCTACTTACGATGAAGAGCTTATTCCTCTGCTTGAGAAAAAGAACATCAGCTATGAGGGTGTGATGGGGAACGGATTTCTCTCCGAACTCATTTCAATGATGCTGCCGATCCTCATTTTCTTCGGTATCTGGATATTCCTTGCTAAAAAGATGTCCAAAGGGATGGGCGGTGTACTGGGTGCCGGAAAAGCGGACAAGCTCATCAACTCTGAAAAACCCGATACGAAGTTTGATGATGTACAGGGGGTCGAAGAGGCCAAAGATGAAGTCAAAGAGATCGTCGACTTCCTCAAATTCCCTGAACGTTATATGGAGTTGGGTGCCAAGATCCCCAAAGGGCTTCTCCTTGTGGGACCTCCGGGTACAGGTAAGACCCTGCTTGCAAAAGCAGTCGCCGGTGAAGCATCCGTACCGTTCTTTTCAGTATCTGGTTCAGGATTCATTGAAATGTTCGTAGGTGTCGGTGCTTCACGTGTCCGTGACCTTTTTGCTCAGGCAAAAAAAGAAGCCCCTTCCATCATCTTCATCGATGAGATCGATGCCATCGGTAAGTCCAGAGCTTCCGGCGGACAGATGGGCGGAAATGATGAGAGAGAGCAGACCCTTAACCAGCTTTTGGCAGAGATGGACGGTTTCGGTACCGACACACCTGTCATCGTACTGGCTGCCACCAACAGACCCGAAACACTCGATGCCGCCCTGCTGAGAGCGGGACGTTTTGACAGACAGGTATTGGTTGACAAGCCTGACTATGACGGGCGTTTGGCCATTTTGAAAGTACACTCCAAAGGGGTTAAACTTTCTAAGTCTGTAGACTTGCATGTGGTAGCAAAACAGACAGCAGGACTTGCAGGTGCTGACCTGGCGAACATCATTAATGAAGCAGCACTGCTTGCCGGTAGACTTAACAAAAAAGAGATCGAACAGTCTGACCTGCTCGAAGCAATAGAGCGTTCCTTTGTCGGACTTGAAAAGAAAAATCGCAAGATCTCTGAAGTCGAAAAGAAGATCGTTGCCTACCATGAAAGCGGACATGCCCTGATGGCAGAGTTGACCAAAGGTGCCACCCGTGTGACCAAAGTCTCCATTATTCCAAGAGGTATGGGTGCCCTCGGCTATACCCTTCACCTCCCCGATGATGAAGACCGTTTCCTGAAGCAGAAACATGAACTGATGGCTGAGATAGATGTACTTCTTGGTGGTCGTGCAGCAGAAGAGGTCTTCATAGGGGAGATCTCTACAGGTGCAGGAAATGACCTTGACCGTGCCACTGCCATTTTGAAAGATATGATCTCTGTCTACGGTATGACCGATGTGGCAGGACTGATGGTCCTTTCACGCTCTCAAAACTCTTTCCTGGGTGCAGGTGCAGTCAGTACCGACTACAGTGAAAAAATGGCAGAAGATATGGATGCCCATATTAAAAACACCCTTGCAGAGCGTTACAACTTTGTCAAGAAAACACTCAATGAATACCATGAAGCCATTGAAAATATGGCAGCTGTACTGCTTGATGTAGAAGTCATTGAAGGCACCAAAGTACGTGAGATCATTGATACTTATGAAAAAGAACATGAGATGAAGAGCCGTCTCGCCCATGGTGACAAGATCGCTGCGGCAAAAGCACGTGCAGAAGAAGAGAAGAAAAATGAGGAAGCCGAAGAGAAGGAATCGTCTAACGACGCCTAAACATGCAGAGATCAAATCTTCTTTATGTCCTGCCGAACCTCTTTACTGCCAGCAGTATCTTTGTCGGTGTCATCAGCATTGTAGAAGCAAGCAAGGAACATTTTGTACTGGCTTCCTGGCTCATTCTCCTTGCCCTCATCTTTGACGGTCTGGACGGACGCATTGCCCGTATGACCAAC
Source organism: Sulfurovum sp. (assembly GCA_027071315.1). Lineage (GTDB taxonomy): Bacteria > Campylobacterota > Campylobacteria > Campylobacterales > Sulfurovaceae > Sulfurovum. The sequence goes on along the minus strand of JALSUP010000044.1, from coordinate 8,606 downwards.
ACCACTTCACAGTTCGGCGTAGAGTTTGACTCTCTTGCGGATATTATCTCTTTCGGTATTGCCCCGGCAATGCTGCTCTACTTTTTTATTGGCGATGAGTTTGGACGTTTCGGTATTCTGGTCTCGGCACTCTATGTCATCTTCGGAGCCATCCGTCTGGCACGTTTTAACATTTCTACGGCTAAAACAGACCCCAGTGTGTTTATAGGCCTGCCCATTCCTACGGCTGCTATTTTCATCTCTATGTGGATCCTGCTTTTTCATAAATATGCCCTGGAAAATTACAGTGTGACTTTACTTGTTCTGTCTCTTGCTGTGGCCATATTAATGGTCAGTAATTTTCGCTATCCTTCATTTAAAAAAGTGACACTTGATAAACCGATGGTTTTTAAAACCATGATCATCTTTGTACTGGTTGCATCCCTGCTTTATCTCTTTTCGGCAGAAGGGTTTGCGCTTATTATACTTGCTTATGTACTCTATGGACCACTTCGCGCCTTGAAGACCATCAATACCCGCAAGTTTGGTCGCAATAAAACATAAAAGTTTGCAATTTAAATTTTTTTCATGTATACTTCTAAAAAATTCACAGGAGAACATTATGAAAAACATCATAAACAGTACAAAAATTTTCACTCAAGCTACTTCTCTCCTGCTGCTGCTCGCACTCTAATAGTCTCACTATCCATATTTATTACAACACAGCTTTTCTATTCTAAGATACCTAATCGATATTTAGGTAAAATTAGATAACTTTCAAGCCAAATGGCTTTTTACATATCACAAGGTTAATACAATGAGTATTGAAACAATTAAAATATTTGACACAACATTAAGAGACGGAGAGCAGAGTCCCGGTGCTTCCATGAACACAGAAGAGAAGATCCAGATCGCGGCACAGTTGGAGCGTTTGGGAGTGGACATCATCGAAGCAGGGTTTGCTGCGGCAAGTCCCGGAGACTTTGATGCCATCGAGAAGATCTCCCAAAGGGTTACGAATTCAACGGTCTGTTCTTTGGCAAGAGCCATTGACTCCGATGTGAAAGCTGCCGGGGAAGCCATTGCCAAAGCAAAAATGCAACGTATCCATACTTTTATTGCTACTTCCAAGATACATATGGAACACAAATTGAAGATGACACCCGATGAAGTCATTAGAAGAGCTGTAAGAGCCGTCGAGTATGCACGTACTTTCGTAGACGATGTTGAATTCTCCTGTGAAGACGCAGGACGTTCAGACATGGGCTTCATGAAAGAGATCTCAGATGCGGTCATTAATGCGGGTGCCGGTACCATTAACTTGCCTGACACTGTCGGTTTCAGATTGCCCTTTGAAATTGGTGCCATGGTCAAAGAGATGAGTGAATACACCAAAGGCAGAGCCATCATCTCTGTACACAACCATAACGACTTGGGCTTGGGTGTCGCCAACTCATTAGAGTCTGTGGTCAATGGGGCAAGACAGATAGAATGTACCATTAACGGTTTGGGTGAGCGTGCTGGAAATGCCGCGCTGGAAGAGATCGTCATGGCATTGAAAACACGTTCAGATGTGTTTGCCAACTATAAAACGAACATCAACACAAAAGAAATTTACCCTTCAAGCCGTTTGATCGCCAGTATTACCGGTATTGAACCGCAGCCGAACAAAGCCATTGTCGGGAAAAATGCCTTTGCCCATGAGTCAGGCATACACCAGGACGGTATGTTAAAAAACAAAGAGACCTATGAGATCATCCGTCCGGAAGACATTGGTTTGGACATGGACGACACTTTGGTCATGGGAAAACACTCCGGACGTGCCGCATTCAAAGACAAGTTGCGTAAATTAGGTTTCACTTTGGATGATGAAGCCTTAAATGTCTCGTTTGAACGCTTTAAGATCATGGCAGACAAGAAAAAAGATATTTACGATGATGATTTGAGAGCCATCGTCACCAATGAGATGACTTCCGCACCAAAGATCTACGAATTAGTCTCTTTACAGTTAATGGACTGTTCCAACGGTGTACCTTCTGCTGCGGTGAGCATTAAAAAAGATGACAATGAGATCATCGATGCCAGCATCGGTGACGGAACCATGGATGCCATCTTTAAAACGATCGATCGCATTTCAGGGTATGAAGGTCAATTACTGGACTACAAGGTGAAGTCTGTCAGTCAGGGGAAAGATGCTTTGGCCAATGTGACCGTCAAAGTAGCCTTCAACGGCGAACCTGCCATCATCGGACACGGGTTAAACATAGACACCATGTTGGCCTCTGCAAGAGCCTATATTAGTGCATTGAACAGCTATTTGAGTATGGAAGGGAAATTGAAGTCACGACACAGCGATTCTTCAAAGACGGTTTAACCAAAAAATAATGGTCGCGTAGGGTGCGTAATCACGCACCACATATTCAAATTTGCATGCAAAAATATATTTGCCGAAAGGCTTGAAAAAGGTACGTGTTTACGCACCCTACGAATCACGAATCACGAATCACGAATCACGAAACGTTACATATACTTCTTTAAAACTTCCGGAATTTCTATGCTTCCGTCTTCATTCTGGTAATTCTCCATGATCGCCACGATCGTTCTTCCAACCGCTAAAGCAGAACCATTCAGGGTATGTACCAGTCTGTTCTTCTTTCCATCTTTAAAACGGATCTTCGCACGTCTTGCCTGGAAATCCCTGGTATTTGAGATAGATGAAATTTCACGATACTGGTTTTGCCCCGGCAGCCATACTTCAAGGTCAATGGTCGTTGCGGCAGAGAAGCCCAAATCACCACCACAAAGTTCAACCACTCTATGTGGCAAACCAAGTGCCGTTAAAATATCTGAAGCATTCTGCACCATCATGTCAAACACTTCATCAGACTTGTCAGGATGGGCAATGGCGACCATCTCTACTTTATTGAACTGATGCTGACGAATGATCCCCCGGGTATCACGTCCTGCAGACCCGGCTTCTTTTCTGAAACAGGGTGTATAGCCTGTCATTAAAACAGGCAACTCTTTCTCTGTCAGAATTTCATCGTTATACATATTAGTCAATGGTACTTCTGCGGTGGGAATAAGATAAAGGTCTTCATCTTCTATCTTAAAGAGGTCATCTTCAAACTTTGGTAACTGTCCTGTTCCCTGAAGCATCGTAGCATTGTTGATGAATGGTACAGAATGCTCTATAAACCCTTTTTGGGCATTGGTGTCGAGGAAGAAGTTAATAAGTGCTCTTTCAAGCCTTGAAGCCTCTCCTCGAAGCACAGAGAAACGAGACTTTGCCAGTTTCACACCACGCTCAAAGTCTATCCAGCCATTGATCTCTGAAAGTTCCCAATGTTCTTTAGGTTTAAAGTCAAACGTTTTAGGCTCAAGAACTTTACGGAGTTCAACATTATCGTCTTCATCGGCACCTTCCGGTACAGAGTCATCAGGAAAATTCGGCATCGCCAAAGCAACAGCATAAAGTGCTTCTTCTGCCTCTCTTGCTCTCTCCTGAAGCGGTATCATCGCCTCTTTGTTGGCATCGACCTTTGCTTTAAGTTCAGTCGTATCTTTTTTCTCGCGCATATACTGCCCAAAAAGTTTAGACATACTGTTCTGCTCTGCTTTTGCAGATTCTAAAGCAACATTGGCTTCTTTGAGTTGTGTAAAAAGTGTTTGAAGATTTTCAAGTGTTTCTGTATCCACACCTTTTTTTTGCAGTTTATTACTTGCTTCATCGAAATTGTTCTGGAGATATTTTAAGTCTATCATGGAGGTAACCTAACGTATGTAAAATTTATAGGGGAATTATAGTAGAATTTTTAGAAAGTATGGATTAAGTCCCTAAGGATGAGAGATAAATGTTTTCTCTCATCTTAGAGTCACTTAATATTCCTTAAATATTGAAGCGTTGCTCTTACTCCAAGTTATATCACATTCAGTTACACTTAGATCAGTTTTCTTAGTTGTTATAAAAAACCATATGTAACCATTTTCATCAGGATTTAGATCCATAGGAAGGCTCGTATTCAAGTAGCATTGAGTAGAAGTACTCTCAATGCTTGAGGGTACAATATCAACATCCATTAATGCTTCTATAGGTGAATCACTTAAATTATTGATACCCAATTGCAAACTGACCTTATAGTCACTTCCATCATTATCAACACTTTCAGTTGTTGAATTATAGTTACCCCATCTTAGACCGTTTATCTGTGCGATTCCAGTCCGTATACCTTCATCATAAGCATTTGCAGAGATAGTCACAGTATGCCCTGAAAGTATAGGATCAAATGTTACAACTAAACGTACGTTACCGTTATCATCTGTAGCAAAAGTACCATCTCTTGGCTGAACATCAACCGTTGCTATATTATCATTCAACATAATTCTTTTTGAATTTCCTATCACATAACTCAACCCTGGGGCAGTAGTGACAAATGACTCTTCAGCCAATTCTAAAAGTGTACTGGATACATTGTCAATACTCCAGTTTCCTAAATAATTTTTATCAAAATTATTTTGATTTGGAACAATTGCCAAAATATCATTTGTATCTACAGCACTTGTGAAATCCATAGTCAAATCTTCAAAAGTTGCAGAAGCACCTTGATCTATTTTGCCTTGAGGGTTGGCTTCCATACGTGGTGATTTTATTACTTTAGTCCCATTAATAATAGATGGGTGAAGCATAATTCCTGCTTTGGCAGGGTTGTTATATTTATCAACTGCATGAATTGTATAGTAATTTTTATTGAGACCAAGTGCAGAATCTTCATCCGTACCTGTATAGACAAGTGACATTGCAGTTACAGGTCCCGACAATACTGTAATCGGAACAACTGTTTGCAAAACAATATCTTTTTCTCCATTATAAATTGAAGCATTTATTTCTACTACAGCAGTACCGGATAACTTATCAGTTGTTACGGCTATAGGCTTGGTAGCTACATTCATATAACTTTCTGTTGAAGCACCATTGAAGGTCAATATGTTGGCTGTGGTCGATACCAGGTTGACTTCATGTACATTATTATCATCTATAGTTACAGATGGGTTACCTAACTCATGTATAGTCACGGTGATCTGATCTGTATCTTCAATATTGAGCGCTGCAGGAACTTTCACTTCAATCTCATAGTCAATACCAGGACCTGTGGCTGTATTATATTTTATATTAAGTTCCTGAGTCAGATTCTGCGTCGTCTCTGTGACTGTTATATTTCTCTCTGAAATACCACTAATGGACGCTGGTGCAATATATTTAACAACCGCTTTCCCACTTGCATCTGTTGTGATAGTGCCACTTGGATCAAAACGACCGTAATCATGAACACCGTCACTTAATTGCTCCAAAACAACTGTAGAACTGACACCGATATTTTGTGCATTCAGTGTGAGGATCGTGATCTCTTTCTCTTCACCACCACTTGTGATCACCAGCTCATTTGGTACAACATATAGTTTTTCAACCTTATCAAGACTACCTTCATTTTTGAAAGTCAAGACAACATTCTGTGTAAGAATTGTTCCCTCATCGTCATAAGTTAACTGAAGCAGGGTTGAAGTACCGTCCATAGGCAAAGTATCCGGAGATGTGTAATTGAATACTGCATAGCCGTCAGTTCCTGTTAATGTTTCATAACTGTCAACGCTGCCATATTGACTGCTAAAAGGTTTCAGTTTAACTGTTTTTCCACTTGCTACATACCCATCTTCAAGCACCTGCACTTTGATCTCATAAGCACTGTTTGCTTCGGTCACTTCCAATGGTGTCGTTGCATTGAAAAATCCGCTGCTTGGAACAGGAACCGTTGCATCAGGAGAAACACTAAATGTCCGTATATCAACTTTCCCATCTTTGGTTGTCTTCTGTGTTGCGGTAAAAGTGTAGTTTGTTGTTTCACAATTCTTATCAAATGTGCCACTGATACTTACGATCGCTGAAGAACTGATACCATCATTCAGGTAAACTGTCTTAGGCGTAAATACAGGTACTGAATTTAATAGACAGCTATCTGTTTTTAAATCAAAATCACTCAATTCAATTTGATAAGTACTGTCAACTTTTTTCACAAAAGTCACATCTAATGTATAAGCATTGCCGTTAATAAGCATGTCTGACAGACGTACATCTACTGCAGGGTTTGATTCCTCGACTATTGGATCACTGTTCGATATATTATCACTGCCTCCGCCACATCCGGAGAGTACGAACAATCCAAAAAATGTCAGTAGGGAAAGTATATATTTTTTCATTACTGGTCCCTACTCTTAAAATATATAGTTAACGCCGAAGACAATACTGCCAACATGATCCAGGCTTGCATCACGGTCATCCTGTGTTGCATTACTGAGAGAATAACGATACATAAGATCAATATCGATATTTTCAGCTGCCGAGAAGACAATACCTGCCTGTGCACCATAGATAAAACCACTCATATCTATATTATCGTTAGATTCATAATTGATATACCCTACATTCACACCTATATATGGCTTGAGAGCACTTTCATTCCCATTCAATACAAAATAATCAAAGGATGCCAAATATTTCTCATAATTTTGAGCTGCACCGTCTTCTACGCTGTCAAAATAGTTAAAAGAAAGTGTCGATCTCCAATCTTCTTTCTGTGCACCCAGACGAATACCGTATTCAATATCTGAACCTTCATAATCCCTCTCGATGATTCCAGGGTAAAAACCACCTACATCACCCTGAACAGTTGCATATCCCAACTCCAGGCCTATGAACCCTTGACTTTTTGAAATGTCATCTCTTGCATAAAGTGTAGTCCCCAATGTTGTACACAATACAGCTACTGCTAATTTTTTTATCATACCTAACTCCTTGTTTTGTTATAATTGTCCATTATTCTAACCGTAAGGATAACATATTTAAATAATGAAAAGATTAAAATATCAATATATTCTTTATTATATACATATATTTGTATTTCTTAAGATTTCTTTCTGGACATCTATCATGGTGTTGGGGAAAAGATACAATCTTACTATGCCGGGTGTGACGTTACGGTGTACTTATCTTGTATTTCCGGTATGAATAATATGACCTCACATCAATGACAAAAGTTTTAGCTGCATAACTGAAGTGGAATTGCATACACCAAATCCCCTCCTATTCTGTGAGTTGCTAGGCAGATGTTCGCAAGGGTTTGGCTACAGAGGCTTTGTAAGGCGATGCTCAGAAAGTGGGTCTAAGCGCTACAAAATGTAAGAAAATATGCATGAGAGAAACCTATCTGCAAACCAGAACCTTGGCAATACTGCATAAAGCTGATAAAAATCGTTCTGAACTTAAAATACCATACTAACCGAAGTATATCGGTTAACATAGTGGACATACCATTAAATTAATTCAATAAATACATAATAACCGGTACAAGTACCGGAGCTGCACAATCATAGCTATTGGTGTCAAGGATATACTGATAGGCACCTTCACCACTGACATTATTGATAAATAGCTGTACATCAATATCATCAGAATAAAGACTGCAATTGTCGTACAAAACGAACCACATCAGGTTTGTCAGATTTACGATCTCGGCAGGGATGCTACCGCTGAGTTGGTTTTCGCCCAAAGAGAACCATTCCAGGTTTGTCAAATTTCCGATCTCGGCAGGGATGCTGCCGCTGAGTTGGTTAAAGCCTAAATAGAGCTGTGACAAGTTTGTCAGGTTGCCGATCTGGGCAGGGATGCTGCCGGTAAGATTGTTGCCGTCCAACATGATGAGTGTCAGGTTTGTCAGGTTCCCGATCTCGGCAGGGATGCTACCGCTGAGTTGGTTGTCGTATAAGTAGAACTCTGTCAGTTTTGTCAGGTTCCCGATCCCATCAGGAATGCTGCCGCTGAGTTGGTTCTCGTACAAAGCGAACCATATCAGGTTTGTCAGGTTGCCGATCTCGGCGGGGATGCTACCGCTGAGTTTATTGTGGTACAAAGAGAGGCCTGTCAAGTTTGTCAGGTTGCCGATCTGGGCAGGGATGCTGCCGTTGAGTTGGTTCTTATACAAAGCGAACCATCTCAGGTTTGTCAGGTTTCCGATCTGGACAGGGATGCTTCCGCTGAGTTGGTTGCCACCCAAATCGAGGTATTCCAGGTTTGTCAGGCTTCCGATCTCGGCAGGAATACTGTCAGTGAGCTGGTTGTAGTACAAATCGAGTTTTGTAACATTATTGTCTGAACAGGTAACACCATACCAACTATCTGTACAGGGGTCTCCTGTTTTCCAGTTAGTACTATTTTACCAATTATCACCATTCGTACTATCGTACAATGCCACTAAGGCATCCCTCTCCTGTGGGGATGCCGCTGAAAGATTACTCATAATAATCAGTATCGTTCCAAAGATCATAGATATTTTTTTTAATAGTGTCATGGTACTAACCTTTTTAAGCTTAAACTGAATGATTCATTCTTGTAGCTAAGCTCCTGAATCTACTTTTGACGATTATTGAAGATAGCTACACCTTATTTTTATTATCTTAACTTTCGCACCTAAACCCAAGCATTTTCTGAGTGACATCCTGCAACACAGCGATAATACTCACTAAATCCTCATTCCTGTTGACAACATCTTCGATTTTAGCTATTTCATCAAGTATGG
>JALSUP010000043.1 GCA_027071315.1 Sulfurovum sp. | reverse complement strand
TACTCAATATCGTGTGAGTCGACCCATCAAGGGTATAGGCATCATGGCTATCTGGCTTATGAAAATCTACATAACTTTTAGCATGTTTAGACTCACGTTTACGAATACCGATAATAAAATAAAGCGGCACCGTAATAAAAGGCAAAAAGACAATCGCCATCATCCATGACATCATACTTGTTGGTGAGCGTTTTTGGTAAAGAATGTGTCCTATGGCAGTAAATATAAGTAACCCTCCAACAATAACAAAGATGTACGTCCAGAGTAATTGCATCGCTGTCATATTCTAAAAATCTCCTCCATATGTTATACGATATCATATACTAAAATGCTATAATATCTCATGATTAAGAACTTTCAGACAAACAACTTTAGCTTGGTACTTTCTGGTGGTGGCGCCTTGGGCATCGCTCACTTAGGAGTACTACATGACCTTGAAGCACAAAAACTTGTACCCTCCGAGATAGTAGGTACAAGCATGGGTGGCATTATAGGGGCATGTATGTCTGTGGGTATGTCTGAAGCAGATATCTACAAAGAGATAAAAGCCTTCTCATCCGTGACAAAATGGGTAAAGTTTTCCTTCTCTGGCAATGCCATCGTGGACAATGCAAAAATAGAGACTATTTTTAACAGACTCTTTGGTGAAAAGAAGATAAAAGAGGCCAACATCCCTCTAAAACTGATAGCCACAAACCTTCTCAATGGGCATAAACGTGTCTTTACTGCCGAGGATGATGTCACTATTAAAGATGCTATCTTGGCTAGCATGGCAATACCTGGGGTATTTGATGAGCATATCATAGAGGGTGAAACCTATGGTGATGGCTTTTTATGTGAAAACCTAGGGGTAAATGAAGCCACACACGATGACATACTTGCCATCGATGTATTGGGTGAAAATGCCTTTGAAAAAGCTCTGCCGGACAACTTCTTTAAAACGGCCAATGTCTTGGAGATGTTTGAGAAGTCTATGCGTCTGCTCATCTACAACCAAAGCCAAACACATATACGAAACAGTAAGAAAAACATCTACCTTATTGAACCAATGACGAGAACATACACAACATTTTCCTTTCATAAACATACAGAGATACGGGCACTTGGGCTTGGATTATTACAATAAACATATTAACAAATATTAAACAGGATATAAGATGATTGAAAATGGATTTACCTACCTTGCAGTTCTTATGATGATAAGTGCAAGTATCGTCTACACCGAAAAGAAGAGCCAATACAAGCTCTTTGAGTACCTGCCTGCTATCGTCATTATCTACTTTGTAGTAATGCTCGCTTCTACTTTTGGACTATGGCATAAAACGGAGTCTGTTACAGCTACTTACAAGTCTGTCAAATCCAACCTTTTACCTGCGATGATATTTCTCATGCTTCTACTTGCAGACATGAGAGAAATCTTTAAACTGGGTAAAAAAATGTTGCTTACTTTTCTACTAGCAACTACCAGCATCGCTCTTGGTTTCGTAGGTATGTTCGCCCTCTTCCACACTTCATTTGGAGAAGAGAGTTGGAAACCTTTTGCAGCACTCAGTGGCTCATGGATGGGAGGTACGGCAAACATGGTAGCCATACAAGGCGCGCTGGACTTACCTGACTCCGCCATGGGCTACACCCTACTCATCGACTCCATTGACTACGCCATTTGGGTGATGATACTCCTAGCCCTCGTACCTTTTGCAAAAAAGTTCAACATTTGGAGCAAAGCGGATACCTCTGTCATCGATGAAGTGGGAGAGAGACTGGCTCTTAAAGAAGAAAACAAAAAGCCTATAAGCTTTGACTCACTCTTTTTACTGTTAGGCTCGGCTTTATTTGTCTCTGCACTCTCCCAATACGGAGCCTCGTTCCTCCCTACTTCTGACTATCTCACACAAACAACATGGGTAGTCATATTGGCTACGCTAGCTGGCATACTCTTTGCCATGACACCACTAGCCAAAGTCTCTGGTTCATCAGAATTAGCAAACATCATGCTCTACCTCATAGTAGCTCTCATCGCCAGCCGTGCAAACTTTGCTGAACTTACCGAAGCCCCACTCTACATCTTCACAGGTTTTGTCATCATCGCCATTCATGTCATCATCATGGTCATCTTCGCCAAACTCTTCAAGCTTGACCTCTTTAGTCTAGGTGTCGCATCACTCGCCAACATCGGTGGTGTAGCCTCAGCCCCCATCCTAGCCTCAGCCTACTCCAAAGCCCTCATCCCTATAGGTGTACTTATGGCAATGATGGGGTATATCTTGGGTACTTTTGGTGGGTTGATGGTTGGGAAGATTTTGGAGATGATGTAATAACTTTAAAACTTTCTTTATTTTTTGACATTTTTTATATATAATGTAAAGTATAAATATTTAAGTTTCAATAAGTTAAGGAATCCTATCATGCACATGTTAAAAAATATCCTATCAAAAAGAAGATCACTACTTCTACTAACATTTATCAATATTTTAGTAATCCAACATAGTAATGCAGGAGATATAGAACAGATACTTCCCCCTGATAGTAACTTCACCATTGATGGTGATGGAAGTCTAGAAGTTATGCGTGTGCAATCTGATGGCTTGGTCGGAATAGGCACAACAACTCCAAATGAAAAATTAGAAGTCAATGGTCATATACGCATGACAGATGGAAATGAATCAGCCAATACTATCATGGTTGGTGATGCAGCAGGTACAGCTTCGTGGGCACCTATTTCTACAATTCAAGATGGCATAGGTACAGATGATCAAAACCTAAGTCTTTCAGGTACAACACTAAGCCTTACAAATAGTCCGGATGTGAACTTAACTGCATTCTTAGACAACACAGATGACCAACAAATCACAGACTTTACTTTAGATGTAAATAATACATTAACAATTACTCTTGAAGATGGCGGCACAAAAACAGTAGATCTTTCAGGACTTGATAACAATGGAACCGGCACAGATAACCAGCAAATCACCTTGGTAGGAAATATCCTTACCCTTGAAGATGGTGGTACGGTTGACTTAAGCGGCTACCTCGATAACACCGATGAGCAGAACCTTACACTTTCAGGTACAACACTAAGCCTTACGAACAGTCCGGATGTGAACCTCACGGCATTCTTGGACAATACAGATGACCAACAGCTCCAAAGCTTTACACTTACGGGGAATGATTTAAATCTTACCCTTGAAGATGGTGGCTCTGTGAACGTAGACCTGTCTGACCTTAATGATACAGCAGCCATTGCAGCAGTACAAGCAGCACTTACGACTCAGATGAATGATGTAAACAGTTCTCTAGCTGCACATATCGCAGCTGACCTTGATACCAATGCAAGCAATGAGCTTCTCACCGATGCGAACCTCAGTGGAAATATCCTGACACTGACCAATGCAGATGGTTCTACAGTAAATGTTGACCTTTCTGTCTTTAACAATACAGGCTCTGATGACCAGAACATCACAGACTTTAGCCTCAGTGGCAATATCCTCACCCTTACACTAGAAAACGGTAACACAAAAACCGTTGACCTCGTAGACTTTAATCAAACAGCCTCTGTACAAGCACTACAAGCTGGTCTAGCAGCACATATTGCAGCAGATAATGATACCAATGCCACAAACGAGATAC